>NZ_JAGGQY010000037.1:0-60611 GCF_018613105.1 Bacillus sp. ISL-77 | reverse complement strand
TACGTGACCCGTTTCTCTGCTCTTTACTCTTCACGGTCACGTAGACCCTTTCTACGTTACCCGTTTCTCTGTTCTTTACTCTTCTTGGTCACGTAGACCCTTTCTACGTTACCCAATCCTCTGTTCTTTACTCTTTTCGGTCACGTAGACCCTTTCCGAGCTCAAAAAACGCTGCCCCGTTAAGGAGCAGCGTTCGCTTTTCGTATTTACTTAATGTGCTTCGATTAAGCCGTAGCGGCCGTCTCTGCGCTTATAAACAACATTGGTACGATGTGAATCTGCATTTGTGAATACATAGAAGCTATGACCTAGCATGTTCATTTGCAGGATGGCTTCTTCACTGTCCATTGGTTTAAGGTCAAAGCGCTTTGTACGCACTAATTCTAATTCGTCTTCGTCTAATTCATGAACTTCTGTGTTTTCAGTTGATGCAAATGTAACAGGAAAGTCGCCTTTTTCTCGGAATTTACGGTTAACCTTTGTTTTGTGTTTTCGAATTTGGCGCTCTAGTTTGTCAGTAATCAAGTCAATCCCAGCATACATGTCAACATTTGTTTCTTCAGCACGAAGGACTAGTTGCGGTAGCGGGATGGTCACCTCTACTTTAGAAGTTTTATCTTGATTGAATCTTAGATTCACATTTACCTTTGCATCAGGCGCTTCAGTAAAATAGCGTTCCAATTTAGCGATTTTCTTTTCAACATACTCTCTAATTGCTGGAGTTACCTCAATGTTTTCACCACGAACGTTATATTTCATTTGTGGATTCCTCCTTTAGTTAAGGCTATGTAATAACATTTCTATTTTACCCTATGATTATCCTGCTAAATCAGAACAAAAATTTTGTCGATTTATTGACAAAATCAAAGGGAATATAGTGACATGTTTTGTACGCCCTTTGACACAGATAGGTAATATTCACTAAAATGAATGGTTGTTCAATTTTATTGTAATCTTTAGTGGGACAACTTTCCAGTGAATTGCTCAAAGAATAGGTTAAATGGATGTTATCGCGAAATGGAGGATTTCGAGAATGGAGCAAGAGGATAGAAAATTACTGGCCTGGCATGAGACATTGGAATTGCACGAAATGGTTGCTTTTCAATCCGTTGGGCTAATGAAACTGAAAATGTCGATGAAGAAAATAACTGACACTGAGTTAAAGGAACTTTATAAAAAGTGTATTCATGACCTCGAAGGGAACCTGAGAGCTTTACTTAAGTTTTATCCATCTGCTGCGGGCCATCAAGCGAGGGATGAGGAAGATGTGCGGGAGGATGCAGGCTTTTTTGCCGGTGATTTGCTGGGCCTTTCAAAAGCTTTGGTGAGGAATCTTTCCGTGGCGATTACGGAAACGGCGACACCTGCTCTACGAAAGACATTTACAGATCAACTGCTCGTTGCTATTCACGGCCATGAGCGTATTTTTAAATATATGCATAAGCATGGCTACTATCCTGCATATGATTTGGGTCTGTTACTTGGTCATGACATTGAAAATGCACAAAAGGCGTTAAAGATGGGATTTTAATGTGATAGGGGCGGGTGGGTCCCTTGACAGGGGTCCACGCCTTAACTCCATCCCTGGTTGCGCACCGATTGGGAGAAGCGTATGTAAGCTAACGAGCAAGTGTCAACGATTGAATGCTCGCAGCACCGGCTACTTTTAAAAGTTTTGCTGCATGCCGTAGTGTTGAGCCAGTTGTATAGATATCATCAATCAGGATGACCTTTTTTCCTGCTAAGTCAACATTAGGGTTGACCTGAAAGACTTGTGAGAGATGAATCCGCTCGGACCTAGATTTTTTAGATTGCTTTTCTGAATGGATTCGGCTGAGCACATTTTCGGGGTGAAAGCCTGCTTCTGCTAGGATGGCCGCTGCCTGGTTGAAGCCCCGCTCATATAGCCGCTCTTCACTTAAGGGAATAGGTATAAATAGATTGGGAGCGATCTCGGTCAACTTCTGCTTGAGCAATTCCGAAAAGATTCTCGCTAGTACATAATCGCCGCGAAATTTAAACTTTGCGATCACTTCTTTTAAAAAATCATTGTAGAGGAACAGGGAATGGTTCTTCTCAAGGTATCCCTGCCATTCGGGATCTTCCTCCCATCGGAAACAATCATGGCACAAATCACCTCTACGAAATTTCATATCTATGTTGCCAAATGGCCTGCTGCAGATTCGACATTGATCGCCTTCAATTTTTTCTAACTTCCCTTCACAGGCTTGGCAAATAAGCTGTTCTTTATCTACGGAGAAAATGGCTCTCCAGCCAATGCTTGGCAGGATTACTTCGTGACAGTTTAGACATCGGTTTTGGATGGGGAAATTCATTTCCAATGCCCCTCTCTCTTTTTAATGATTGAGCAAGCCCCTTTTAATACCTTCCCGGTTCATCGAGACGATTTGCTTTCTTGCCTTTAACATCTCTTCCGTTTTTCCATAATGAAAATAGGTCACCACCCCATCAGGATGAACCTTACTCCTCCCCGCTCTTCCGGCAATTTGGACGAGGGCACTCTCTGTAAAAATGGCATCTTCGGACCCAACCACAGCGACATCGATATTAGGAAAAGTTACTCCTCGCTCAAGAATAGTTGTCGTTAACAGCAAAGGAATTTCTTTCGAACGCATTTTTTGCACCTTTTCTTTGCGGTCAGGGTCTTCGGCATGGACAGCTTCTATAGTTGAATCAAATTGGCGCAGGATGGGGAGGGCTTTTTCCATCAAAGGGATATGCGGAAAGAAGACTAAGGCTTGTTTATTTGCTTGAATCCGCGCCGAAATCCAGCGGAGGACGTTCGGTGGCAATTTATTTTTTTGCAACTGCTTTTGCCAGTTGCCACACCATACAAAGTCGGGGACCGGGAGCGGATGGCGATGGAAACGAGCGGGGATCGTGGTGAATGCTCGTTTCCCTGTACGGCATTCCCTTTGCCATTTTTCATTGGGCGTGGCGGTCAGGTAAATCATGGCCGATGATGGCTTTCTCGCCTGGATGGCTGCATACTGGAGGGATTCCTCAACTGTATAAGGAAAGGCATCGACTTCGTCTAAAATGATCGCATCAAAGGCATTGTAGAAGCGGAGCAGCTGGTGGGTGGTCGCAATCGTGAGCGGAGTATAGAGATGACGGTCCTCACTTCCGCCGTAAAGAGAAGCAACTTTTATTTCCGGGAAGGCGGCTTTTAGTCTAGGTGTGAGCTCTAAGACGACATCCGTTCGCGGTGTGGCAATGCAGATTCTTTTTTTAGCAGCAAGTGCGGCTTCAATTCCAGCGAATAGGACCTCGGTTTTCCCTGCCCCGCATACGGCCCAAACTAAGTGCTCTTGATTTTGTTGAATGGCCTCAAATACATGATCTGATGCTTCTTGCTGTCCCTTTGAGAGGGTCCCCTGCCAATATTTGATTTTTGAAGGAAGATGGGTGTCAGGTACCGGGCCATTCCAACCAATGAGCGGCGTGCATTCGCTAATTCTTCCCATCATGATGCAATGGCGGCAATAGAGACAGGTTTCGCCACATCGTGAGCATGGGTAAGATGCAAAATGCTGTGAGTCCTTATTTTCGCACCGGGAGCATATGGGCTTTTTTCCGTTGTACTCGATTCCTTTACGGTAGGTGACATAGCCATTTTCGTAATGTGCATGCACTTCTTCCAATGGGAAGGGGATATCTTCTAGGAGGAGTTGTTTGCCTGTGAGAAGCTGCTGAAGATCAGGATTGTATTGGAAGTTTGGACTTAGCTGCGGCTGCGGGATGCTGGTGATGTGCGTAATTGGGAGTGAGTCAACGTCTTTGATGCTTGGAATCAGGAGTTTATTTTTTATAACAAAACGCATGAGGACACCCTCTCTGGATTCAGATAATAGAGACGATCTTTTGTTTTGCCTGTTGTTTGCAGGTTTAATCTATGGACCACTTTTTGAGTGGTATCAGGGGATGGAAGATGCAAATAGTTTCTCAATTCTAGATTGGTCATCGTTGGCTTGTATAGGTAGAAATAGTGACTGAGGCTCTTTAGAATGGCATCTTTTGAAGAGGTATGGCAAGCGGGACAACTCCATTTTCCCCTTTTGAAATTCATTGGAATATAATTACAATTATCATCTGGGCAACAAACACCACTGCGGATATCTTTTTCGGTAAGATTGTATTCTTTTAAGATATCGATTGGTTTTGGACTGTGTTGACTTAAGAGCAATTTTCCGATCTTAGTCAATGTATCGGTGTCTATCCTTTCTTGATGATATTGTTGTTCCATTGATTCGATTTTATTAAAAAGGTCTCTTCCCTTGCATACTTTGCTAAAATCTGTTTTGTCTCCAGAGTTAGTTTTCAAGATCGTACTGGTACTTTTGAAAAAAACAAGGGTGTCTACCGGGAGAAGATTGCAGCCGTTTTTGACCAGCCAATTGCGTAAGAGGGATTGCAGTCGTTGGCATTGAACGCGCGGGTCCTCGAATGATTCTTCTGTTCCATCTTCATGGGTACGAATTAGCTGCTTGAAGACATTATCAAAAGTTAATGTGCCTGCGATGTTTTTTGCTTCGATGATGAGGATGTAGTTTTGTGAGAGGAGAAGTGTGTCGATTTGAAAGTGAATGCCGTTGATTTGGAGTTGGAGGTCATGGAAGATGAGGTATTTATCATGTGGAAGTTCTTTAACGTAGTTTGCTAAGGCAATTTCGCCCCAATAACCAGCCCACCGTTTGGCTAGGTCTCTTTCAATTTCTTGATATTTGCTGTGACCGAGTATTAGTCTTATTTTTACGATTTGGGTTAAGAATAGTCTTTGCGGAGGAGTTAATTCTTTCATGATCAATTCATTCGTCAGCTCCTTTTTCTTTTTTGGAAGATTTCTTCAAAGAAAGGAGAAATTCCTGCTAATTTATCGAAGGTTTTTATATTTTTTGTGGATATGTGACGGTCTGGTGTCTTTCTATTGTTGCTAGGGGATTCCGCCGAATAGGGCCGGGATTCCGCCAACTTCTGAAGTTATTCCGCCAATCTTCGTACAGATTCCGCCGACTTCGGAACTTTTTCCGCCGATTCCTCTGATGATTCCGCCAAACCCCTTTTAATTACCTTTTTTAATGGTCTCGAGCCTATTCCCTGGTCATTTTACTCCTGGATCTCTGCCGATGGATTCCGCCAATTTGGGCTGAAATTCCGCCGACTTCTGGAGTTATTCCGCCATTCTTCGTATGGATTCCGCCGACTTCGGAACCTTTTCCGCCGATTCCCCTGATGATTCCGCCAAACCCCTTTTAATTACCTTCTTTTAATGGTCTCGAGCCTATTCCCTGGGCATTTTACTCCTTGGTCTCTGCCAATGGATTCCGCCAATTTGGTCCTGGATTCCGCGAACTTCTGGAGTTATTCCGCCATTCTTCGTACGAATTCCGCCGACTTCACAACTTTTTCCGCCGATTCCCCTGATGATTCCGCCAAACCCCTTTTAATTACCTTTTTTTAATGGTCTCGAGCCTATTCCCTGGGCATTTTACTCCTGGAACTCTGCCGATGGATTCCGCCGACTTCACAACCTTTTCCGCCGATTCCTCTGATGATTCCGCCAAACCGCAATTTCCCACCAACCCCTTAAAATTAAAAACCATTCCGGCCGAAAGGACGGAATGGTAACTTGCTTACTTTTCTAATTTTTTATCCAGCCTAGGCCCATGGATCCTTCGCCGAGGTGGGTACCGATCACTGCACCGAAGTAGCCTATCGAGAATTCAACGTTTGGATACTTGGCAGCCAGTTCATCGCGCCACTCCTTGGCGTCTTCTTCGCGATTGGCATGAATAATAACGGCTTGATATTCGCTGCCACCTGACACATCCTCACTTAGCAAATCGACCATTCGATTCATCGCTTTTTTCCGGGTGCGGATCTTTTCAAACGGAACAATCACCTTGTTGTCAAAATGAAGCAGTGGTTTAACCTGGAGGAGGCTCCCGATAAAAGCCTGTGCACTTGAAAGGCGGCCGCCTCGCTGCAGATGCTGTAAATCGTCTACCATGAAATAGGCACGAGCCGTTTTTTTCAATTCTTCTAAGCGTTCCATAATGGAAGCAGCGTCCTCGCCTCGGGATGCCATCTTAGCTGCCTCGATCGCGTAAAAGCCTTGAACCATGCAGCTGATTTCTGAATCAAATGGGTAAACGGCGATGCCTTCAACCATCGTACTCGCTGCGTTAGCCCCTTGGAAAGTGCCGCTGATCCCACTTGATAGGTGAACACAGATGACGGCATCATATTCCTTTGAAAGGTTTTCAAATAGCTCGACAAATTGGCCAATTGGCGGCTGAGAGGTAGTCGGCAGCGCTTTTGTCTTCACCTCATCGTAAAACTGACTCCAAGATATATCAATTTCTTCCTGGTAAACCTCGTTACCGAAGATGACATTTAACGGGATCATATGTATATTCCATTTATCTCGTACATCCTTTGGGATATACGCAGTACTATCCGTGACAACGGCTGTCTTCATAAAAAAATACCATCCTTATCTATATAACCACTATATTGATTTTACTATTTTATATGAAATAGAGCTAAATTGCATTACTTCGCAAAAAACAAAAAGAGCATACCGTGAAGTATGCCCTTTACTATTTTATTAAAATCTTACTTTACTTCTACCCAGCCATTTTTAATCGCAACAACCACTGCTTGGGTACGGTCGTTGACATTCATTTTTTGTAAAATGTTTGAGACATGGTTTTTGACTGTTTTTTCACTGATAAATAAAGCTTCGCCGATACCACGGTTGCTTTTTCCATCGGCAAGCATTTGGAGTACTTCGCACTCACGTCGGGTCAATAAATGCAATGGACGGCGAATTTCCATTGTTGGCATATAGCCTCCGCCGCCACGGGCCACACCCGCAGCAAGTTTGCGATATTCGTTCACCAAATTATGTGTGACCTTTGGATGTAGATAGGAACCGCCATCCGCCACAACACGCACTGCTTCAATCAGGGCATCGGCATCCATTTCTTTTAATAGATAACCTTGTGCACCCGTCTGTAAAGCATGGGTCACATAGTTTTCATCATCATGTATGGATAAGATAATAATCTTCGTTTTCGGATATTTTTCAACCAACTCACGAGTTGCTTCGATCCCGTTCTTTTGCGGCATGTTAATATCCATGATGACAACGTCGGGTTGGAATTCTTCTACTAATCTTAGTGCTTCACAGCCATCATCGCCTTCAGCAACAACTTGGAACGATTTTTCAAACTCTAGTATTCTCTTAACGCCTTCTCTAAATAGTTGGTGATCGTCTATAATGACAATTTTTGTAATCAATTGTTACGCCCCCTAATCCTTCTAATTTCGAAGTTTTTCTCCATTGGCGGTAGGTTCATTTGTTTTTTAGTTAATTAGTGGAACTCGAATGAGTACTGCGGTTCCCTTGCCTATTTTTGAATCAAAGGTAATTTCGCCTTCAAGCAGGTCGACACGCTCGCGCATCCCTATCATGCCAAATGACTCAGGTTTCTTTTGCGTGATATCAAAACCGACCCCATTGTCCTTAATCAAGACGGTAACTGAGGCATTGGTTATTTCTAATCGGACTTTGATTTCACAGGCATTTGCATGCTTCAGTGCATTTTGCACCGATTCTTGGATCATCCGGAAGAGTGCGACTTCATACTTAGTAGGAAGCCGGCGTTCTAGGCCTATATTCACAAACTCGATTTTTGAGTGGTTATGATATTCTTCGATGGTTTGTAAGTATTTTCTGAGGGTAGGGACAAGACCTAAATCATCCAATGCCATCGGACGAAGGTCATAAATAATTCGCCGGACCTCATAAAGTGCCGATCGGACCATTTTTTTAAAGCTATTGACCTCAGAAAAAGCCTCATCCGCGCCCTTTTCCCTATAAACACGTTCGATTAAGTCGGAGCGCATGATGACATTGGCAAGCATTTGGGCGGGACCATCGTGAATCTCCCTTGAAAGCCGCTTGCGTTCCTCTTCCTGTGCTTCAATTATCTTTAAGCCAAAATCTTGTTTGGCTTTCGCATGTTCTAGGACTTTACCAACCTGTTTTAAATCACTCGTCAAGTAATTCATCACGACGGAAATTTGCGAAATAAGCTGGTCAGCACGATCAATCGTTTCATCTAAACCGACCAGACGATTTTCCAGATCTGCCCGTTTATCCAAAAGCTGCTTTTTATACTGCCAATTAATCGAAAGATCCATTTGCAGTTGATGGGCCTTTTCGTAGGCATCTCGGACTTCTTCTTCAGAGTAATTTTTAAAATTCATACTGACTTCTGAGAGCATACTCCGCGCCTCGAGGACTTGTTTCTCGAGCTTCTCGCCTTCTTTTATGAGTTTGCTCATCATTTGCTTGATATTGTCTAATTCATTGATCATATTTTCGTAATCTTGACGGCATTGCTCGCCTATCTGGAAGATGTCGGTTTTGCTGCAAGTAACAGTTTCAATCATTTCTTCACGAATTTCATCAATCGATTTCATATTAATCTGCTTAAGCTTCATACACATTCCTCCGATAAGAAAAGCAATAAGCGCCTAGACGCAAAGCTAAACAATAATCTAATTTCAGTGAATGATATTTTATTATCTTTGGATTTCAAAATTCATCATACTACCTTTTAACATATTTTACCTTGAATTTTATCAATATGCGAATATGAACTTACGTTGTACGTTTGATTCAAGTAAAAAAGTAGTATAATGGTAGCATCTCTTTTTGTCTATAAAAATAGGTTTTCACTACTTTTACCTTTTTTATTATAACACGGAAACTTTACTGCCATATTAAAGTTATATTACACCCTGATGAAATTAAGGAAGGAGTGTGCAATATGTTGCCTCGTTACCATACAGTAAAACAAACTGGTGAACATGAAATTATTATTCAAAAATCAAGATTTATTGCCCACATCAAAAGAACTGAATCGGAAGCGGAAGCCCAGGAGTTCATTCAAACATTGAAGAAAAAATATTGGGATGCCACGCATAACTGTTCTGCCTATCTGATTGGCGAGCACGACCAAATTCAGAAAGCCAATGATGACGGCGAACCAAGTGGTACAGCCGGCGTTCCAATCCTAGAAGTTTTGAAAAAAAGAAAGCTGAAGGATACAGTGGTGGTCGTTACCCGCTATTTTGGCGGGATAAAATTAGGCGCAGGCGGTTTAATTCGTGCCTATGGTAAAGCCACGTCGGAAGGCCTGGATGCAGTTGGGATTGTCGAAAGAAGGCTAATGCGGGTCTGCCATGTAAAAATTGATTATTCTTGGCTTGGCAAGATTGAAAATGAATTGCGATCGTCCATCTATATCCTTAAAAATATCCAGTACCAGGAGAATGTCGAAATTGAAGTATTTGTCGAAGAAGAAAACCAACCGGCTTTCACAGAATGGATGATTGAAATGACAAATGGACAAGCCGATATTACTGCTGGAGAGGTTACCTATCTTGAGTTAGATAACTAGGAAATTTCTTTCCTCCCTACCTATTGAGAATAGTAATCATATTGTAAAAAAAATTTCATTTTACCAATCTCAATAAATATTATAAAATAGAGTAGATTTTCAACAAAACTTGACAATTTTCTATTTAAACTACTAGGAGGCAATCTATGTCTATCAATAGACAGGTGTATAAAAATAATAACAAGGGTAAGGTAAAGAGAAGACTAAGACGAAAACGACTCTTGCTTTGGTTCGTAATGCCCATTCTATTATTAATAATAGGTGCAACAGCTTACGGCGGATTTTTGTATAATAAGGCTGAATCAGTGATGAATAAATCCTACAAGCCAATTGAACGTGATACCAAAGCAAAGGCCAATGTAAAACTTGAAAATACATCGATACTATTTATTGGTGTCGATGATAGTGAAAAGAGAAAATCAAATGGCAGTTCTCGTTCAGATGCCTTGATGCTGGCTACTTTTAATAAGAAAGAAAAATCTATTAAGCTATTGAGTATCCCACGTGATTCATACGTTCACATCCCTGAGAAGGATATTTATACAAAAATTACTCATGCCCATGCTTATGGCGGCGTGAAACTTACGCTTGAAACAGTCGAAGAATTGCTTGATGTACCAGTCGATTATTATGTAAAAATGAATTTTAACGCTTTTATTGACGTTATTAATGCGCTAGATGGTGTGAAAGTAGACGTTCCATTCACATTTTCTGAACAAGATTCCCAGGACCATGCGAAAGCGATAACCTTGAAAAAAGGCGTACAAGAATTAGATGGTGAACAAGCGCTTGCGTTTGCACGGACAAGGAAAATGGATAGTGATATTCAAAGAGGACAGCGCCAGCAGCAGATCTTTAAAGCCATCCTTTCAAAAGGTTCATCAATAAAGTCTATTTCTAATTACACAGATGTGATGGAAGCTGTTGGAAAGAATATGTCAACAGACTTAACGTTTGACCAAATGAAATCGTTTATTAGCTATATCCAGGCTGGTAGTGGAATCGATGTTGAATCACTATCACTAAAAGGGTCCGATTCATATATTGATCGTGTTTACTATTATCAACTTGATGAAACGGCCTTAGAGGAAACAAAATCAACACTTAAGACACACCTCAATAGAAAAATTACGGCCAGTACAACGGACGGTAAATAAGAACAGACCCGGATCAGATGAGATCCGGGTTTTTATTTGCATAAATATTAATTAAAAGAAAATAATAAAAGGGTAGATCACAACGACTTACTCTGTTGTGATCTACCCTTTTAATATAGTAAATATTCTATTAGATTTATTTGTTTCTCAAAATCCCCATGATTCGGAGGAGCGGCCGGTAATTTTTATTAATTAAACCAATCGTTTCAACAAATAATTCAATTGCCAGTAATATTAGAGTAATAATTAAAATTGAGCCCCATACTGTTGTAATGGTAAAAATAAAGGCAGCAAGACCAAACATCGCACTCATAGCATAAATTAACAGAACCGTTTCTCGATGCGTAAAACCTAGTTCTAGTAAACAATGGTGTAAATGAGATTTATCTGGTGCTGATAATGATTTCTTATTGTAAATACGACGGATGATTGCAAAAAAAGTATCTGAAATCGGAACACCTAAAATAATGATTGGAACAACAAACGAGATCAAGGCTACATTTTTAAAACCGAGCAAGGCTAGAACTGAGATCATGTAGCCAAGGAAGAGTGCCCCAGAATCTCCCATAAAAATTTTTGCAGGGTGAAAATTATATAGTAGAAAGCCTAACGTACTCGCAAGCAGGATTGTCCCCATGGCAACTACATAACCATTTCCCATCACAATCGCCATCCCGGAAATAGTGATAAAGGCGATCGAGGAAACACCAGCTGCCAATCCATCAAGTCCATCGATTAAATTGATTGCATTGGTAACGCCAACAATCCAGATGACAGTAATTGGAATACTAAAGATACCAAATTCTAAGGAACCATTAAACGGTAAGTTAATAAATTCAACTTCCACCCCGCCCCACAACACGACGATCAGGGCAGAAACAATTTGTAAGGTAAATTTTATTTTGGCCGATAATTCAAAGATATCATCTAAAATACCGGTAACTAGTATGATTAATCCACCAGCAACAATAGCTGCATGGTAGGGACTGCTTGGGTGCAGGATTAAAAGACCGAAGAGAAAACTAATATAAATTGCCAGTCCGCCTAAACGAGGCATAATCTTAACATGTACTTTACGCTGATTAGGACTGTCCGTTGCTCCTAATTTAAAAGCCAATTTTTTTACGATTGGAGTGATTAATACGGAGCATAAAAAACATAATATTAAGGTCAGATATAACATGAAGACCCTCCCTATGAATATAATGCCCCATTAATAAATTTTAGAAACAGGCACATATTTCTAAGTACACAACGAACATATTATAGCATACATTTTTTATTTTGGTATATTTTGTTGAATTGTCGGAAAATTCCCTCTTAATTAGCGAGCGTTACTAGGATTTATTAGTCACGATCCCACACCATGTAAGACGATTGGTTACTCCAAAAAGTTACATTTATTTTAAATGAATCGTCCTATTTGGTGAACTTTAATTGGAAGATTTCCAGTAAAAACCGGGGAATGGCTAACATTCTCCTCCACCTCGACGGCTGTGAAATCAAGCGATAAAACCATTCGAGGTTCATTTTTTGCCAGAAACGAGGGGCACGCTGGACCTCTCCAGCGAGGACATCGATGCTGCCGCCAACCCCCATGCATACTCCCTTGGAAAATTGATCCAGATTCCTTGCAATCCATTGTTCTTGTTTAGGGAACCCTAACGCTACGAAAATCAAATCGGGGCTTGAGGCTTTAATCTCAGCAGTAATCGGATTGTTTTCCCAATCAAAAAAGCCATGATGACTGCCCACAATTTGAACATGCGGAAATTGACTGTTGATATTAGCCACAGCTTTTTGATTGGTCTCTTCGCGCCCGCCCAATAGATAAATTTTCAACTTATTCTCGTTCCCTAGTTCTAGCAGACGGATCATTAAATCATAACCTGCGACCCTTTCCTTAATCGGGGTGTTTAATATTTTTGACGCAAGAATAATCCCATAACCATCAGGAACAACCATGTCGGCCGATTGAATGATTTTTTTATAGTCGGGATGTTCATGAGCGTACATGACAATTTCCGGGTTGGCTGTGACAATGAAAGCTTTACGATTACTTTTTATCATTTCATTAAGAATGTTAACTACTTCATTAAATTGTTTATTGATAAAATCAATACCTAATATATCGACGGTGTTGTTCTGCATGGTTTTTATCCTTTTGTATTTTTTCATATTTATAAAAAAAGGCTCAAAAAAATGGATCTAGCCAATTATTTTTGAGCCTCTTTTTATTATCTAGCTGTATTTAATACTAATCTGCTTTGTTTTTCTAAGGCTGTTTCTCTAAACTTTCGCTGTTCCTCTTTAGACATGGCCTTAAATTCTTTGAGAAACGCTTCATATTGCGGAACCACTTCCGCAGTCGTCCCATATGCTTTGATTTGACCAAATTCTAACCATAAAGCTTTTTGGCAAAAATCTTTAATCTGGCCAATCGCATGGCTTACAAAAAAGATGGTTTTCCCTTTCTCTTTAAAGCTGTACATTTTTTTCTTTGATTTTTCTGCAAATGCTTGGTCCCCAACGGAGAGCGCCTCGTCGATAATTAATATATCTGGATCCACAGTCACAGAGATGGCAAAACCAAGCTTTGATTTCATACCACTTGAATAGGTTTTTACAGGCTGATCAATAAACCTTCCTAGTTCAGAGAAATCAATAATTTCAGGTTCGAGCTCCCGGATTTCCTTTTTACTAAAACCGAGCATTAAACATTTCAGTTCAATATTTTCTCGACCCGTTAAATTATTGTTTAACCCAGAGGCAATCGCAATTAAAGATGTTTGTCCAATAGTTTCGACCTTTCCATTTGTAGGTGGAACTACGCCTGCAATAATGTTGGATAGAGTCGATTTTCCGGAGCCATTTACACCAATTAAACCAATCACATCGCCTTGTTCAGCGGTGAAACTTATATTTTGCAACGCGTAGAAATCATCACCATAGCCATTGGGCAAAATGATATCAAGAAGCTTATCAGATGTTCTATTATACAATTTGTATTTCTTTGATACATTATCAATAATAACTGTTTTAGTCATTTTTTCCACTTCCACTTTACAAGTAGTCTACAAATCGATTTCGAAATTTCAAGTGCAGTGCTGAGCCTATAAATAACAACACGAAAACAAGTCCCCAAAAGTATGCGGTATATTTAATGTGTTCAATTAGATACCAGCTATGCCCTAACAGAGCAGCGCGATAACCTTCAGCAATATAGTATAATGGATTAAACTTCATTACGCTTTGAACGATATGTGGAAGTCTTTCAGGCGTCCATAATAATGGTGTCAGATAAAGCAGCATTCTGACAATCGCTTGGACAATCATTTGTACATCCCGTACAATCGTCGCTAAGGTAGAGGTAATTAATGAAATAGCTACCAGTAGAATAATGGTGGCAAACATATAATAGGGTAACGACAAATAATATATCGATATAGGATAGCCTGTAAATTGAAAGATAACCACAATGACTCCAACTAACATGAGATGCTGATAAAATTTCGATATAATGACATAGGTTGGAATAACACTCATCGGAAAGCTCATTTTTGCGATTAAGGCGATCCTCGTATAGATCGACTTTGATGCGTCCAATATTGCTGGATTAACAAAGAACCAAACTAAAATACCCGCCAGCATCCAATAGAAATACGGAATCCCCTCTACTGCACGTCCACCACGGATACCATATCCGAATACAAAATAATAGATACCTATTTGAATCATGGGATTGATTAATTCCCATAATATCCCTAAATAATGACTGTTATTTGCACTTTTTAATTCAAAAAGGGATAATCTTCTGATGAGATAAAAACTGCTAATCTGTTCCCTTATGACCTTAAACATTGACATCGTGTTGATCCTTCCTAAACGATTTAATTGGGGATATAAGATAAGACCTTTTCATAAAATGAATCATTCCCCCTCAAAGACCATAACATTTTACCATAAAAAAAGGATAAATTCTAACTCAATTACGACATATATAGTTAGTTTGAGTTCTTATCCCTTTGATACGAGTCGCTTTGTGATCCTTTAAAAATGTAATCTACGAGCTTCTGGCTGGATATCCCGTTTGAATATTTATTCCAAATGTCAGAAAAACCGGTAACCTTCTGATAATCAAATAAGTTATCTTTAATAATCGTAATGATTTCATCCGTATGTTTCGTGATCGGACCTGGAACGGTCTCTTCAAAATCCTCCCACAATCCTCTTTCCACTTTGTATTGTTCAATATCATAAGTAAAAAAGATCATTGGTTTATTTAATAATGAAAACTCATATGGTATGGAAGAATAATCTGTAATCAGCAAGTCAGTGATAAGTAACAGTTCATTAACATCATAAAGTGAGGATGAATAATCATAAACAAAATTAGAATTTAATTCATTGTTCTCTAATGAACTTTTTATCGCAGGATGGAAACGGAGCAACAAAACATATTCATCACTAAGCTCCTGATACATTTTTTCTAAATCCAATTTTAATTCAAATTGATCTAATTGATGATCCCTGTATGTTGGGGCATACAAGATCACCTTTTTGGATGTTAATTCAGGATTCTCATCTATTAATTTAGAAATAATTGCTTTATGTTTGTTCTCATCAAAAAAAACGTCAGTTCTCGGTATTCCTGTTCGAAGAATGTTTTGATCCTTTAGGGCAAATACCTGTTTAAAAATATCAGCCATCTTGTCTGACCCAACAACAACCTTATGAAATTTTTTGTAAACTCGTAGAAATCGCTTATGAGCCCTTTTACTACGATTGACATTGGACTCATCCTCCAGTCCAAACTTTTTAATCGCACCGGCTGCGTGCCAAAGCTGGATACATTCCACACCCGTTTTAAAATTAGTTGAAGCCAAAGCCCCAAAATAGTTATCAATAATAATTTTTTTGGAAGTAGCGAGGTGATAGATGGAACGCAATAGATCGATAAACGATGTTTCAAATGGAATGACAGGAAGAGCAGGATATTTCTTAAAAAGTGAAAGTGAAGAACCCTTACATAAAAAGACAATTTCTTGTTGGATATTCTGGTGAAGGATTTCCTCGTACACATATTTGGCATTATCCCCAAAGGAAACCAGAAAGGTGACCTTATTTTTTAATGGGAATGCCTTACAAATCATAAAAAAACACTTAAATATAAACAAATAAATGGATATGACAATTTCTCTAATCATTTTTCACATAATTTAAATCGGATTTAATTTTGGAGGTTGAGATACCGGTAGTTCTTGGCAAATAAACCACTTCACAATACCTTTTTAGAAAATCAAAATGACCTTTCCAATCATCACCCATTACAAAGACATCAATATTATGGTCAATTACGTCCTGGATCTTTTGTTCCCAGCAGGATTCCGGAATGACGTGGTCAACATAGCGAATCGACTCCAAAATTAATTGTCGGTCCTGATAACTATAGTAGGCTTTTTTATTCTTTTCGATATTAAATTCATCTGTTGATAGACCAACGATTAGAAAATCTCCTAATTCCTTAGATTTTCTTAATATATTGATATGACCAACATGGAGCAAATCAAAAGTCCCGTACGTTAATACCTTTTTCATTCTTTTCAACTCCTCACCGAGTTTTCATCGCAGCGTTTATTCACCACCTGAAAACTCTTGCAGAAAAACAATCCATTTCCCATTATATATCCCACTAGTTTTTATTTCAAACACTAGTGAAAGGATTCACGTTCGGTCTATTTAAAAATAAAACCATGATAATTTACTATCATGGTTTTATTAGTATATCCACAAATCTTTTTGCAGATTCTCCGTCAAGATCATCGAAGAATCGATGTTTAAAGCTTTCAATCTTTTTAAAATCAAACTGGTTTTCTTTCACCGTTTTGATAACCTCATCAGTAGTTTTTACAATTGGCCCTGGAACAAAGTCAGAGTATTCATAGTAAAAACCACGATCTTCGAGATACTCATCAAGGTCATATGCAAAGAAAATCATTGGTCGTTCCAATAAAGAGAATTCAAAAACTAAAGATGAATAATCACTAATTAAAATATCCGTATTCATTAATACATTATTTATTTCATTCGAACTCATATTTATTACAAAGTCTGCTGCTTCCTCCGGTATTTGAACTTTTTTGGTAACAGATGGATGAAGTTTTAATACCAGTACATATTCATCTGAGAGTTCTTCAGCCATTTTTACTAAATCCAATTTAATATTAAAATTAGCCCGCTTACCTGGACCACCTCTAAACGTGGGAGCATAGGTAATCACTTTTTTATTTTTAAGCTGTGGATAGGTTCCCAGATATCGCTGGTGAACGAATTCCATTAATTCCTTATCAAAAAAGACATCTGTTCGCGGCAATCCTAATGGGTAAATATTTTCTTCCGGCACTTCAAATGCCTCAGCATAGTGAGGAATAATCTCTTTACTTGTAACTACTGCTTTTGTATAAATTTGATGAGCACTTCGTTCAAATTGGGTGGAATTACTTTCACGATACCCTACGGCACTATGGCCAAATTTCTTAAAAGCGCCAGCTGCATGCCAAGTTTGAATCACTTCCGTTTGCTTGCGCACACGAAGCTTATATAATGGACGATAATAATCATCTAAGATTAAATAACGGGAAGTCGCGATATCATAATACAGTCTACAGAAATCCCTGAAATTTCGCTTTTTCTTCAAATGACCTCTAATTTTGTAATCTGGGCGCTGATTAATTAATTCATCATAAATATGCTCAAATGAATCCGTTAATCTCGGAAATTTGTTGGTCGCCATCGTAATTTTCTTTTGTACAGGCAGGGTGCTAAAAAATGGAAAAGCCACCCGCCGGACAAAGGCCGTTTTCACCTTGGTTTTTATTTTTTTAAATTTAACTTTTACTAGATAGAAAAAGATCGGGGAAAGATTATTTCTTTTCCATGCTTTCTTAACCGCCATGAACACTTTTTGTTTTTTCGAAGTCTCTAATGCATGTAAAGAACCTGGATCCAGTTTTGAGAAACAAACCTTTAGCCATTGTAGATACAGTTTTTTGGCAGCTGGACTAACTAGTTTATACCGATCTGCAATCTCATAGGTCATCACTCTATGTAACGACGGAATCTGATTAAATAAATGATAATCTAAAGTTTTAACCCACTCCAAAACCAGGGTAAATGATTCTACTTGAGTTTTTTGATCCTTGCTTACAAGCGCACTTCGAATAGCAGGCCAAATGTCTGCTGAAATAATTCTGGTATAATAACTTTTCTTTAAAGCAAATCGGGTATGTTGATTAGAAATATATTTATCCCATAATTGATCGGAAATACGTAAACTTTTAAAAATATCGGTTAAAACCTTTACTGAATTCACCCGGACAGTTTGTGATAAGGATAAATTCTCCTCCGCTTCCCTAGACCGATATTTATATATGATTTTATCAACTGTATATATTTTATTTGCCTTCATATAGGCTTCAATCACAAATGGCTGATCCTCGGTTACATGAATATCTGCAGGAAACCGTATTCCTTTAACAATTTTAGAATGATAAAGCTTATTGCATGGTCCTAATGAGAATAGTAACCCTGGATTGGAGACGAGGCTCTTTTCACCTGGAATGTATACACCATTATTCACGTGACTAGCAATAAACCATGTTTCTGAGCTATTAAAGCTTAAAGAAGTTCCTAAAACGATATCTGCCTTTTCTTTTAAAGCACTATTATACATGGTTTCTAAGGCATCTAGTGGTAAGAGGTCATCTGAATCAACAAAACTAATGAATTCACCTCTTGCTACTTCTAAACCATTATTCCGTGCTACCCCTGGTCCTGAATTTTCTTGTTTTATATAAACAATATTTCTGTATTTATTTGCATATTCTTCAACGATTTCTGGACTTTGATCACTTGATCCGTCATCAACCATAATAATTTCAATGTGATCTAACGTCTGGTTGACAAGAGACTCCAATGTCTCCGTAATATATTCTTCCACATTAAAAACTGGGGTAATTATACTTACCTTCACATCTTCTAAATCAGGATGAATGATATATTGAAGTTTACTCATATAATATCTCCTCTGTTGTAAAAAAAACAAAGCACCATTTTTTGAAACGCTCATCTTTTTTAACTATTATTAACATCATTTTCCTCTTTTATGATTTAAATAGAAGAATAGGGATAAAATTCACTCTATTTAGAATCAGCATCTACGATGAGTTGGTCAACAACGCGATTGCTTGATTTTCCATCCGTATGATCAAAAAAGTAATCAACAAATGTCTCGATTTTTTCCATTTTGAAGTCTTTATTTTGAATGGTTTCAATTAATTCATCTAATGTCCTTGCTAATGGGCCAGGGATAAATGAATCATATTTATAATAAAAATCTCGTGTTGCTATATATTCCTCTACATCTGGAGAATAGAAAATCATCGGTTTATTTAATAATGCAAACTCAAAGCAAACAGAGGAGTAATCGGTGATTAATAGATCTGAGATAAATAATAAATCATTAATTTCCCGATAATGTGAAATATCGAAGAAAAAATCATTATATTCTGCAGGGATTTGCCAATAGTCTTTTACAAACGGATGCATTTTAAATAGAAAAACATACTCATCATGTAAGGCATGATAAAGTTTTTCTAAATCAAGATAATCCTTTGGATAATAGGCAGACTGTTGGCCGTCCCCCCGAAAGGTTGGTGCAAACATAATGACTTTTTTTTCAGATAAAATGGGATACCCTCTGTATAATTCTTCTTTAACCTTCACTTGGTATGCTTGATCAAAAAAGACATCCGTTCTTGGTATCCCAGTTGCAAACACCCGATTTTCACTAATCCCAAAGCCTTCAGCATAATGCTTTGCCACATTCTTCGAACTTACGATTACCTTTGTATAATTGCGGTGATTCAAAGAATGAGGGTCTGGACCGCCCGGAAGACCTACACGGCTGTATCCAAAGGTTTTAAACGCACCGACTGCATGCCATAACTGGATAAGATCGGCACCTTTCCGTATCTTTAATGGATAGACCATCGGATAAAAATCATCCAACAAAATAAATTTTGCCGTTGCCAGATGAAAAGCTAAACGAACCATTTCCCAATAGGTTTTATAAGCCCTCGTACTCTCTTTGAGAATAAAATGGTATTGGTAATCTAAATTTTTTCTTTTCAATTCTTGATAAACGAATTCAAAGTTACCGCTTAAATCGCTTCGGCTATCAGATGCAAATAGTATTTTTTTTTTATGTAACGGAAATGTGCAAAAAAGTAGGTAAAGCAAACGAAAAATAACTTTACGGAAGAACCGGTAAACAAGACTATATTGCTGGCTGTTTCCTATACTTTCCCCTTGGTTTTCCATTTTATTTTTTAACATTATTAATCTCCTACTGGAAAATTTATGCGATTTAGCTTTTTTCAATTAAATTATCTACGATTCTTTTACTTGTTTTTCCATCAAAGTATGTAAAAAAACGATTTCTAAATTGCTCAATTTTTTTCAGATCAAACTCATCTTGTTGGATCCACTCAATCAGATCTTGAGTTTGGTGAAAGAATGGCCCTGGAATGAATGAGAGGAAAGGAAAATAAAAATCTCGTTCCTTTATATACTCTTCAAGGTCATTCGCAATAAAGGCAATTGGCCGGACTAATAAACTATAATCAAAAATTACCGATGAATAATCTGTTAAAAGAATATCAGCTAAAACTAATAATTGTTCGATGTTGAATTTTTCCTTTACATGAAAGACAAAACCTTTATCTTCTTCCTTAATAGTGATCTCCGAACGCATATATGGATGTAAATGAATCAATAATACATATTCATCACCGAGAGTCTCCCTCATAGCTGAAAAATCGATAGGAATGTGAAATGATTCTTGATAATGACTTTTCCCTCTAAAGGTAGGAGCATATAAAATAATCTTTCTCCCCTTAATGTCAGGAAATTCACTCTGTAATTCTCCCATCAATCTGAACTGCTCTCGTTTATTAAAAAAATAATCTGTTCTCGGTACACCTAATGGGAATATCCTTGAGGATGGCATATCGAAGGCTTCAGCATAAAAAGGAATGACTTCCGAGGAACTCACAAATACTTTAGAATAATTTGAATGAACCTTAACATGTTTTAAATAATCTGAACTTGGACCAAATTCTTTATCTAAGGTGCTTAAGCCAAATTTTTTGAATGCACCTGCTGCATGCCAAAGCTGAATAATATCCGTTCCCTGTCGAGGTTTTATCACATAAACGGGGAAATAATAATCATCGATGATAAAATAACGGGATGTTGCTAAATGATAACTCGCTTTAACCATATGTAGGACATAGTGGAATTTGCCTAGTAATGAGCTGCTATACTTTTTAAAAAGAAAATTACACGTCCAATTGGGATATCTTCCGTGTAATTCCTTATAAATATAATAGAGATTCCCCTGAATCTCCGTGGCCCTATAGGAAGCAAAGGTGACCTTTTCATTATTTACTTTAAAAAGAAGGCATGACAGGTAAAAGATCATCTGGATGAATCCCTTCACCATAATTGTTGGAAAAATTCTCACTAAATACATCGCCATGCCTGCCTTTTTTATTTTATATTTTCCATTCGAGAATGGTTTTTCCCCAAGAGTTTGTCAGGTCTTTTTCAAATGCATCAATAATATCTTGGATGTTCTTTATTTGGTGAACTTCCCCTATCAGCATCCCAAAATACTCGCCAACTTCCGGGTGCTCAACCATGAAGTTTACAGTGTTGACAAAATCAGTTCGTCCACTTCGACTGCTGCCAATCATCGTTAGACCTTTTTCTAGAATCATTCTAGTGTTTATTTCAACAGGATATTCAGAGACACCGAGAATACAAATAGATCCCTCTGGATTAATATAATCAATCATTTGATTAATCGCAGATTGGCTGCCATTCCCGCCAACACATTCAAATCCATGATCAATCCGTAAATCATCCGGAATTTCATCAATTTGATACGCTTCATCAACAAACGAAAAATGATCCATTTTATATTTTGTTTTCCCAAAAATATAAACTTTGCTATCAGGATAGCGTTTCTTTAAAATCAGCGTGGTTATATAACCTAAATTCCCATCTCCCCATACCCCGAACGTATTTTTTCGAGCATGGGCTTTTGCCTCAAAGCGCACCAAGGCATGCATACTTATGGTGATTAATTCCATAAAAGCCGCAACCGATGGATCAATTTCTTCTGGTAATGGAACAATCCGATCCCTGTGAAGAAAAACATAGTCCTGCATAAATCCATCGTAACCGCTTGAACGAAATTTACTCGATCGTAAGTAATTTTCTGCAATAACTTCATCTTCTTCAGTTGGGGTATTCGGTACCATCACGACCCGGGTACCAGGTGCAAACTCATTATTTGGATCATAAACGACCTTACCAATCCCTTCATGGATAAGCGCCATTGGCAGTTTTTTCGCCATTGCTTCTTTTCCACGTGTGCCGGTGTAATACCTTTGGTCAGCCGCACATATGGAGAGATGAGTGGGACGCACTACAATTTTGTCTGACTGAATGGAACGGTCTTTATAGGTCACTTCAAACTGCCGTGGCGACACTAAGCGATACACTTGATTAATCATCGTGAAACCCTCTCTTGTAGGATTGCATTAGCTACCTTCAAATCATATGGGGTTGTTACCTTTATATTAAATAATTCACCCTTGACAATCTTAACCTTTTCACCTGCAAGCGCGCAAATTTTACATGCATCCGTAAGAATCATTTTTTGTTCCTCGGTTAGTGCATTATAATAAGTAACCAATTTCTTGATATTAAAACTTTGTGGAGTTTGTCCTTGGTACATAGTATCCCTTACCGGAATGTTTGAGATAAATTCTCCATCCTCAGATTGGATAATCGTATCAATTGCCTCGATCACTGTATCAACAGCCCCAAACTTAATGGCCGCTTCAATATTCTCTTCAATAATTCGATGAGTTAAAAATGGTCTTACAGAATCATGGGTAATAATCACATCATCATCGTTAATTCCAAAGTTTTTTTCGATATAGCGGATGCCGCTCATGATGGATTCATTGCGATCTTTTCCGCCTTCAATCACAACAATCCTTGCGTCTTTTCCAATATATTTATTAATAATATCTTTGGCATGATTAACCCATTCTTTCGGTGTAACGACTAGAATCTTCTCAAAACGATCGTTTAGGATAAACTTTTCAATTGTATGTATAATGATAGGTTTACTATTTAAAGTTAAAAACTGCTTGGGCATATTAATATTACCCATTCTTGTTCCTTTTCCTCCGGCAAGAATTTCTGCAAAAATCATTGTCCACACTCCTTATCATACTTATCATGCTTAATTTGAAAGTAACTTTATTATTAAAATGATACATAATTAACCGTACCACTCTTCATCCTAATTAACAAAAAACGACAAATTTCTTGACAAAAACTCAATTAAAACTATACACTCTTTCAAATACATTTTCAAGCGAGGTAAGATTCTAGTTCAGTGTCTTTATTGTAAAAAAAAATGAAGGGAAGAAATCTTCCACTTCATTTTTTTGAATTAATATTTAGGGACATCAAAAACTAAAGTATAGCTATCTAGTAAACTATAAAGATTGAAAATGTTAGGTGTTTGTTTCACAGCCCAGCCAATGTCAGTTGCATATTGATGTGTACCTGGAGCTGCAGGATTCCATTTCATTTTATAAATCGTGTCCTGCCCTTTATCAATATAATTCAAGGCAACGAATTTTGCCCCACCCACAATCGCTTTATCCGGTGTAGTCCAGTCCTGATTAAATGCCCTTCTTGCTCCACAATGAAGCGGACACTTATCAAAAGCACCAACAGCATACATATTATAAACGATCGCATCATAGGAGGTTGCATCACTTGCTAATTCGGTAATCTCTTCTTCTCCTGTAGCAGGATCAATGACAGGATTCCCATTACTATCAAGCTTTTTCTTTACCTTAACCCCTTTTGCTAACGGAGAACTGCCATTGCCTGTTTCAAGTAGCGCGTGGGAAATCAAGTAAATTTCATTGATGTTATACAGTGCACCTGCGTTAATAAAGATTTGTCCTTTTCCAGTGAGAATTCCTTTATTGGTCAATATTTTTTGATTCACTTCGTACGCATCTGCACCGGCAATTTCGGAAAGCTTAAGAAATTGATAATAACTTGAAGTGCCAATTCCAAAATTAGTAGGATTAATATAATAGCTAATATCAGTTGGACTTGGATTAACCCATTCTTCATTATACTGAATCTCATACCAATAATATCCATCCTTTTGCATGGTTTTGGAATCGATTGTCACTTGTTCATTAAGATCTAGCTTTCCAAGGATCCAACCATCAACTGGTATTCCTCTAACGTTTGTATTGTCTGTGTTTACAACACCCACATTCGGTGTTGAGGCATTGACTGTTAATAAATCACTTCGTATATAGGCGTCATATTTTTTATCAGTTTGAGATACACCAATTTGTTTATCGAGAAGTTCTCCTAATGAAATATCATAATTGGTATATTGAGTAGTGGTTTTCTTAATAACCTCACTTAAGTTCACTGCTAATGAGGCACTATACTTACTGTCATAATACTCAACCTTAATGATGTGGATCCCTTCCGACAATTGTTGGGAGGAAGAACTATAATTATTAACCCCGTCCTTCCAGCTATCCACTTTACGTACATCATCAACATAAATACGTATGCCATCATCGGCTTTACCTGAAAGTTTATAATTACTTGATTTTGCGATATATACCTTTTTTTCAAAAACGGCAGAAAAATTATCTGCTGGGATATCGGTTATAGGAGATCCACTCCAATAAAAATCCAGCGCATCAAACGTTTTTTGAACAGGAGTCCCTGTCAAATTATTGCTAGGATAGAATTTCGCTTCCCAAAAATCTTCAATGAGATCTAATTTCATCGTGGCACTATATTTAGAATCATAATACTCAACCTTAATGGTATGGGTACCCGTCGTAAGAGTTACTGGATCATCGATGATATTCACTCCATCTTTCCATTTATCGACATTGAGTACTCCGTCTACATAAACTCGTACACCATCATCTGCTTTTCCTATGAATCTATATTTTCCAGGTTTCGTCACAACATATTGTTTTTCAAAGGTTCCAGAGAAACCATCAGTTGGGAGCATAGGGTCTGGCGAGCCATTTCCCCAAGAAAATTGTAATTCATCATAAACTTTTATTAACGGGGTACCTGTAAAATCCTTTAATGGATAATAAGTCGCTTTCCATTTAGTAGGATCAATCGTTTCATTCTCTTGATTAATTGGTTCTAAATTTAAATTCAATGAAGCGCTATATTTTGAATCATAATACTCGACTTTAACGGTATGGGTCCCAGGCTCTAGCGTAATCGGAACATCAATGTAATTCACGCCATCTGTCCATTTATCCACATAACGGATTCCGTCAATATAAACTCTTGCACCATCGTCGGCTTTTCCAACGATTTTATAATCCCCTGTTTCATCCACAACATAATTTCTTTCAAAAATACCTGAGAAATTATCAGTTGGAATAGTAGAATCTGGTGAGCCGCTACCCCAAGAAAATTGTAATTGATCATATTCTTTCTTAATAGGTGTACCTGTAAAATCCTTAGTAGGATAAAATCTGGCACTCCACTTATCAACTGGAATTGTTACCACTTCTTCTGGGATGGGTTCCACTACTTCATCCATGTTAAATGCAAAGGAAGAACTCCATTTGTCATCAAAATACTCTATTAATATCGTATGGCTGCCAGATGCTAGATAAACCTCTTGATTAAATGAATTAATTCCCGACTTCCACATATCAACTTTTTTGGAACCGTCGACGTAGACACGCACCCCATCATCTGCCTTGCCTGCTAATCTGTAATTGCCAGATTTAGTAACATTTACTTGCTTTTTAAATACAGCAGTAAAATGGTCAGATGGAATGCCTGAAATTGGTGATCCGCTCCCCCAATGAAAGTCTAAGGTTGGATAAAATTTCTTTACTGGACTCCCAGAAAAATCAGCTGACGGATAAAATTCTGCTGACCACGAATCTGATCCAATACTTTCAGAAAGTTTTACCAAATCAATGGCTAGCGCAGCGCTCCACTTTTTTTCATAATATTGAACCTTTAGCGTATGAGTGCCTGCGGTTAAATAGATTTCTTTATTAATAGAATGTACACCGTCACTCCAAAAATCTATTATTTTCTTCCCATCTACATAAACTCTTACCCCATCATCAGCTTTTCCTGTTAGGCGATATTTCCCTGGACTTGAGATGGTTACCGTTTTCTCAAATACTGCCGAGAAATTGTCTTTTGGAATTTTTGGATCAGGCGAATTAGCCTTCCAATCGAATTTTACATTTGTATATGTTTTACTTATCCCAGTTCCAGTAAAATCAATTCTGGGGTAGAAAGTAGCTTTCCACGCTCCATCCTCGGCCTTAGCGGAATCATCGTTTATAAAAAATATTCCGAAGAATCCAAGAAAGAATATCATTAATGGAATATTCAATTGTCGAAATTTGATTTTTAAGCCCTCCTAAATAATTTTTTTGTCGATATATAAACTATTATCTTAAAGTTTCATAGAAATGTTAATACATAATATAAATATAGTATAAAAGGCCTAGTATAACAACCGGAGATATGTCCCAGCTGGGGAATGTTCAGTTAAAATGGTAAATTTTATGTACATTTATTAATTAATATCGAATAAGTTATAGATAATCCTAGAAAGAGGTGGAAGGTATGAGTAATCAAATGTTGGAAATTCAAAAAATAAGAATTTTTTTTGAAACGGTTGATCAGGATACTTCCGTCGAAAAAATAAGAGCAATGGGACTAAGTTTGATTTCCATTATTGATGAAATGATACAACAAAATCAGCTCCTCAAGGATAAATGGCTTGAGGCCAATGAAGATCTACACTGGCTAAGAAAAAGGGCTGATGACTGGATGTTAAGGGCTATGGAAAAGGATTCCCAAGTTAATAAATAAAGTCTACTTTAGTATGATTAATGATTTTTAGGACAAAATATTATACAAAGTAAACTGAAATAGAAGGTGGTACTATGGCACTATGTGCTGATTGCGGACGGGAAGATATTTCATACTACTTAATAAATGGTTTTTGTGAGGATTGTATTGAATATAATAGTATTTCTGAATGGAATGATGAGGATGACGATGGAGATGAAAATGGAGATACTGGCAATATAATGCCCTTAGATCCTGTCCTTCATTTATTACAAACAGATGAAAGTTGAGTTGAGTTTTTTGGAGTCGGTGAGGAGTATAGTATTCCTCACCTTTTGCTTTTTACCATTGCACTTCTAAGAAATTTTATTGTTAGAGGTTTAATTCTCATTAGACGTCTGGCTTTTTCTTTCATAACAAAGATCAAATATTCCGTACTGTACCGTATATCTTCTTTCCGAATAAATTCTACGGTCTTTATATTATCTTTATCGACTCGCCTGATCTCAAACCAACCTTTTATACATGGATAAACAATGTGCTCCTGCCCAGGTATTTCATAGTGATTGGCTGGTATAGATTTAATGGAAGGTCTAGTATAAGTGATTACATTTGCCCGTTTTGTTTTCATTTTCCACATGGTGGTCACCTCTATATTTTTTCTGTATTCCTCTCATGTCCAGAATAAGGATTCTACATTTGGACTGAAGCCAGTTTATGAATATCATTTTCTTTTGCCACTTCCATAAAGTAATGGAACCGAGGCTCTAGAGAAGTAAGTAAGCTGTCATCCACATGGTTGTCAATAAATCTTTTTGTCTCACTTAACCAGTCTATTTTTTGTTCGTGTGTTAACCGAGAAGTTAATAGATGCCCACGTAAACGGCTGGCATGAAGGAACCGATTTAAGAAAGCAACCTTTAACCTTGTTTTATATGATTCATCATGGTTACATTCATGTAAAAATTCCATGAGTCGATTAAAGGAAAAAAAGAATTGCTCTGCAGGGAAATACTTTACACTCAGATTCTCTTTCCCACGCGATACAACGAAGTAATAATGATAATCCGCGAGTACGGTAATAACCTTAGCTGTCACATAGCATTGCATGACAAAAAGCTGATCTTCACCCACTACAGCCTTTGGATGGAATCTAAAATCATTTTGTCTCAGAAAAGAGAGCTTAAACATCTTATGAGGTGCTAAAGAGTTAACTAAATTATCTTTGATAATATCAGCCTTCGGACGGTTCCCTTTTTTAAACATAGACCCAGGTACTTTACGCCCATTGATACCAACATACTTGCCATATATGACATCGGATTGATTTTTTTTTGCTTCAATATAAAGTCGTTCGAGTGCCTCCTCCCCTAAGAAGTCGTCATTGTCTAAGAAAAGGATATATTCACCACGAGCTGCATCTATCGCATCGTTTCGTGGAATCATCGGGCCTCCTGAATTATTCTCCCGATCAATGAGAACAATGTTACTCATTAACTTACTAAAGTTCTCAATAACTTCCTTACTATTATCTGTAGAGCAATCATTCACACAAATGACCTCAAATTCTGACGCATCCATCGTTTGGTGCATTAAGGAATCCAGTGTTACATTCAAATGTCTTGCCGCGTTATAAACAGGTATAGCTACGGTAACCTTTAACATTTCCATTCCTCCAACAAGGTAGTCCAAAATAAATTTATATGTATTACTTTTTCACTTTATGTATCACATGATAATAGAAGGAACACAATAAGAACCTAACTTCGGTTTACATGTATTATTCCCGTATTAATCTCGTATTAATCTTGATTGTCTGTGTAATAACGCAAAAAAGGCCGCCAAAAGGCAGCCTTATGTTTTGTATTCACGTATTTACTACCATAAATTCCTGGAAAGGACGAGAATAGGATGACAACCGGATAAAGGATTTTTAATTAATAAGATATGGCTCTCTTACTTTGGTTGCCCCATAATCTATTAAACTCCGCTTTGCTGATTTTGGCATTCTTTTCCCCTGTCCAGCAATCATTATAGTAATAATTAGATTGATCAAATCCTGTTAGCACCAATGCATGCACTGAAAAACCATGCATACGTGAAACCAAAACAACAACGGGTTTGTTATTTACTAATTGCTTTTCTATTGTTCCATTACTAGCACCTGTTAGGTTTTTGGCACTTCCAGCATAATCCTTTACTAATCCCATTAGGGCAGGAGGATAAATAGTCCATCCTGATCTTGTAAACGGATTCCCAACATAACCAAGGTTTGGATTACTTGAATGCCTTGGCATTTTTTTCGCTAAGGTGACTTTATCGACACGCACGCCTTTATACTGGAGCATCATTGTGACTGCAGTAATTTCACAACCTGTTGGCAGCTCTGGCCTTTGATTGATCAAGGGTACATTTAATTTAAGACTACTGACCTTAGATGCGTGGTTCCCGTAAACCGTTTTTGCTTGATATTGATACCATGAAAGAACGCGTTGAGTTCCTTTTTCTCTTTGAGTAGCCTGGGTCACATATCCTAAATTGTTTAGGGTATAGCTAAACTTGATATTTTTCCCGTGGGTGCCATACACCGTATTAGGGTAATATTCGTATCTAGTAAGATTTCGCTGGGTTCCTTTTTCTCGTAATATAGCATTTGACACATACCCGGAGGCATTAAAGTTCAGGACATATTTGATATTTTTCCCATGGGTACCATACACAGTGTTTGGGTAATACACATATCTCGAAAGAATTCGCTGCGTCTGTTTTTCTCGTAAAACCGCATTGGTCACATATCCTGAGCCATTAAAATTCAAAACATACTTGATATTTTCCCCATGGGTACCGTAAACCGTTTTGGGATAATAAACATATCTAGCAAGAATTCGCTGCGTTCCCTTTTCTTTTAAAACAGCACTGGACAAATACCCGGAGGCATCAAAATACAAGATATATTTAATATTATTTCCTTGTGTTCCATTTACAGTGTCTGGGTAATACACATATTTTTGAGTGGACTTATTTGGTGTCGTCGTGCTTATTGCGTGAGCATAATTCCCTAAGGCAGGAAATAAAAGCATAAGGATCAGAAAAGAAACAGATAATTTTTTACTCATTATTTTCCCCTTCCTAAAAAAAAGCTTAGATACTATTATTATAGCATTATACACTTATAAGGCTTTCTATAAATTTACCAAAATTCAAAAAGTTACAAGCAACCATACGGGTGAAGTTTGCCTAAGAACAACATCCTTATCAAAACCTGTCAACGAAAAAAGCCCTCCATTTCAGCAAAAGGCTTAGATGGAGGGCTTTTTTTCAAAGTTGTTTATTGATTTTCACCCTGCCCTGGATGTTCAAAATTTGTTAAAGCAGGAGTGACAAAAATCGAGTTAATATTATTTAACAGGACAATTTGATCAATTTTATTTTCATCTACATATTTCTCGATTGGCATTTTATTATAATGGCGTAAATCCAATACATGTATCTCTTTATAGTGAGGAACTAGAAATTGAACAAATGCATTGGCATAGGAATCTTTAATGACTAAAAGTTTTTTATTATTCGTTTGATTCGGATTTGTAATCGTCAGTTGCGCAAAATCTCCGCCTAAATAGGCCTGGTAACGATTTGTATACAGATCCTCCATGGTTAAAAAGTCCGTATTGTATAAGCCACTGCGTGATTTTATTCCCCACTTCATTACATACGGCTTGTGGTCTTCTTTAAGCTCCGCTACAAGGATTTTATCCGCCTTTTTTGCATTTGCACTTGTTGTTTTCCTCGCATCTGAACCATAGAACGGTTTTCCTTTTAATTCCCAAGAATAATCGTTATACTGCGAAATTGAATCCTTCATGTTTTCCTTATCAATAATTTCAGACATTACATTCTGGTACGCGTAAAAAGCGGCCTTAGCTTGCCAGTGATGGTCTGAATAGAAAAACATATAGTCCTCATTCATATGTTTTTCTAAAGTAGCACGCGAGTCAATCGGGTGGGTATTCTCGTCTAGTTCCTTATATAAGAGATCCATATTTTTTTGACCATAGCTTGGAAAATAAGAGGGAAATTTATTCTCCATCATTGTCGGTTTATTTGGCATTAATGCGGTATAAACACCAATGTTCTTTTTAGCTAAACTATCGGCCAACTCATTGATTCCAATAGCTATTTTTTGGGCATCAGCCGACGTTCCCTGTGCTATCTGGGATAACAAGTAACCGTCATCCGACACATAGACATCATCAATAATAGTTTGTCTAAGAAAATTCTTATTAATTCTGCTGTTGGTTTCGATAAACGTATCACGCATCGGAAATTGATCATTGTAATACTGCTCAAATCGCTTGGAGTACTCACCGGTAAGTAGATTTTCAGAGTTTAAATCAGGTCTTTGTGCTAAATTTCTATTTTCTAAAAGCGACATTGACTTTGATGGCGTTACAAAAGTAAAGATAAAGAAGCCAAAGATCGTTAGTAGGAAAATGGTAATTAAGGCGAGACCTTGTATATTAGCTTTTTTCATAATATCCTCCATACTTATTAAAACCGAAAATAAATAAATGGATTGAAGGTGGATGAAACCACGCTTACAAGCGTTAAAAAGAAAATAACAGCGTAACTTGCTGTGACAATGAGATCCCTGCTGCTTGTGACACCGACTGTTCCCTGCTTTAAGAATCTGTCTTTGATGAAAGGGATAACAGGCATAGAGGCAATAATCGCAATCAAAAGGATAATTCCATATTGTGAAATATAAAAACTAGCCTGGCGGTCCCAGACAGGGTTTCCATTGGCACCGAACATAACCTTCAGATAATTAAACCCATAGGTAAATGTTTCTGCACGGAAGAACACCCAGCCAATCATAACGGCTAATAGTGCATAAAGATGTTGGAATACCCTCGGAATGCTTTTTATAAATTTCAGCAAAAAGGCTTTTTCTAACATAATCAATACACCGTAATAAACACCCCAGGCGATAAATGTCCATGCGGCGCCATGCCAAATCCCTGTAGCCAGCCAGACAATGAACAAGTTCCGATAGGTCTTAAAGGTTCCGCCGCGGTTCCCGCCTAACGGAATATATAAATAATCCTTAAACCAGGTACTTAGTGAAATATGCCACCTTCTCCAAAATTCCGTGGCCGAACGAGAAATATAGGGATAGTTAAAGTTTTCAAGGAAATCAAAGCCAAACATTTTTCCTAAACCTATCGCCATATCGGAATAACCCGAAAAGTCAAAATAGATTTGTAAGGAATAAGCAATGATGCCAATCCACGCCAGACCAACAGATAACTCACTTGCAGGCATTGAGAAAATTTGATCAGCCACCCAGCCGCAATTATTGGCTATAATCATTTTTTTCGCTAACCCTATGATAAATCTTTTGGTACCTTCAGCAAATTTCGGTAACGATTCTTTTCTGTCGGTAATTTGGTCAGCCACCGTTACATAGCGAACAATTGGTCCTGCAATAAGTTGTGGAAACAATGCTTTATACATCGCCATGTTAATCAGATTTTTTTGCGCCTTCCCGTCTTTCCTGTACACATCAATAACATAGCTTAGTCCCTGAAACGTAAAAAAGGAAATCCCTAACGGAAACGGGATGTTGCCTAATTCAATCATCGTTCCAAACAAGTTATTTATGTTATCTACAATAAAGTTGGCATATTTGAAAATAATCAGAATGGAAAGATTAGCAAAGACAGTAAGGCCTAACACCCACTTTACCAATACACGTTTCTCTCTATTTTGATCAACTAGCAGGGCAAAAACATAATTAAGAAGAATGGAAAGAAATAAAAACAACACAAACTTTGGTTCGCCCCATGCGTAAAAAAACAAACTTGCCAAAAGTAAAACCGTGTTCCTTAACTTTCTGGGTGAAAAAAAATATATAGTTAGTGTAAGAGGCAAAAATAAAAATAAAAAAACTGTTGAACTAAATAGCACGATTCTTATCCTCCGTATATGTACCTTTTAAGCCTTTTGGGGCTTTTAACCGCATTTTACAAGTATCTTGCTTGATTAATAACTGTTTAGTTGTAAGTCAGGATTTGATTGATGCCGTCTAGACTTGTTTAGTTTTCATACAAATTCTGTCACACTCCCTAGAATTTCGACAATATTCATATAAGATTTTATCAATGATTAGTTGATATGTATAGAATTTGTTAACTTATAAAAAATATACAACTAAAGGAATACACTACTTCTAAAACCATACGGTTACCGTTTTTCCTTTAAATTTTAATACTTAAAAGGGCTCCCATTACGGAAGCCCTTTTGACAGATATCCAATTCGCCCTTGCTAAAACGGTAAACTTACTTGCCAACGCTAAGAGCCGTAATATATTTACTAGCTACATAACCAACTCTTCCGCCTATGTCAACAACATAGTAGTCTTTTTCCTTTTTGAAAAAATAGTATTCTTGATATTTATTAATATAGCCAATTACCTTACCTGCATAGGCTCTTCTTAAATAAACTTCTTTTCTAGCATATTGTCCCTGGGGAATTTTTGTTTAGCATACTCTATTATGATGGATTACACTATTTAGTTAACAACAATTCGTGTAAAAAGTTTTTCCAAATTATCCAGTTAAAAAATATGTAAGTACTTCAAATAAATGTATTAAATTTCGATAATTTCTGCTATTCTTTAGGTTGGTCCAAAATAACGTTATGGAGGAAAACTAGATGAGAGCTGAAAAGAATAAAAAGAAAAAGAAAACATGGCTCCGCGTAACTGGAATTGTTTTATTACTACTTATAATTGGAATCGGGGTTTACGCCTATTCAGTATATAACTCATTAACAACTGCTGTCGAAACGATGCATCACCCTGTCGATCGAAAATCAGACAAACGTACCGAAGAAGTATCATTACAAGAAAAGGAGCCTTTCTCGGTATTACTCTTGGGTGTGGACCAGCGTAAAGGCGATAAAGGTCGTTCTGACACCATTATTGTTTTGTCAGTGAATCCAAAACTAAATTCTGTAAAGATGTTAAGTATTCCACGTGATACCCGAACAGAAATTGTTGGTAAAGGCACCGTGGATAAAATTAACCATGCTTACGCATTCGGCAACGAAGAAATGGCGATGAACACGGTTGAAAATTTCTTGGACATTCCCATTGATTATTTTGTAAAAATAAACATGGAAGGCTTTGAGGATATTGTCGATGCGGTTGGCGGCATAACGGTAAACAATGATTTAGACTTTTCTCAAGGCGGTTACCATTTTCCAAAGGGACAGGTAACTTTGAATGGCAAAAAAGCGTTAGCCTTTACTCGGATGAGATATGAAGACCCTCGTGGTGATTTTGGGCGCCAATTACGTCAGCGTGAAATTATTCAAGGGGTTTTAAGAGAAGGTGCGAGCCTCTCATCGCTTACTAAATATCAAAGTATTTTTACAGCCCTTGGCAATAATGTGAGAACAAATCTTACATTTGATCAAATGATGGATATTCAAAAGAATTACCGTAGTGCGGCTGGTAACGTTGAGCAAATGACAATAAAAGGCGGCGGGACGAAAATTAATGGAATCTATTACTACATCGTTCCACAAGAAGAAAAACAACGGATTCAAAGTGAACTGAAAACACAATTAGATATTAAATAGTATCAAAACCTCTGCCGAGATAATAATTGGCAGAGGTTTTTTTGCTATTTAATAATTCACCCGAATCGAAACACAAAGGCACAAATTATATTAAAATGAACTTCCCTGCCTTCAGCGTCCGTCACCCGCGGACAAATTAGGAGTTTTGTCCACGGCTGGTGCCTGACACCTTATTATCACGGTTTTGTCATGAAACTAGTAAGCTATTGAAATATTTGTGTAATATTATTGTGGTAACTTGTATATAACAGAAGGAAGGGGTTTTCAGTTATGAAGAAATTCCTAGTCATGTGTAGTTTGGCAGGTATGTTATTATTCGGAAGTAGCAACGACGCATCAGCAGCATCCAATACATATAAAGTTAAGAGTGGCGATTCGCTTTATCGTATTGCAAAAACATATAAAATCTCCGTGAACACATTAAAACAATGGAATAAACTTAAATCAAATACTATTCACCCGAATCAAATATTAAAGATTACTAATGTACCAGCTAGTAAACCGGTTGTTAAGAAAGCCAGCACTAGTGCAAGTAAAGCACCGAAGTTAAAGGTAGTTAAGACTTTAACAGTTAGTGCAACTGCCTATACAGCGAATTGTAAACGATGCTCTGGCATCACAGCTATCGGATTAAATCTAAAGAAAAATCCAAACCAAAAGGTAATCTCTGTAGACCCGAAAGTAATTAAGCTCGGAACAAAGGTCTATGTTGAAGGTTATGGCTATGCCGTTGCCGGCGACACTGGCGGTGCCATTAAAGGGAAAAAAATTGATATTTTCGTTCCTTCTCATAAAAGTGCGATTCAATGGGGTAGGAAAACAGTGAAAGTACAAATATTAAAATAAGCAAAGTCCCAAGTGAATGAACTCACTTGGGACTTATTATTGTTTTAATGAAATGTTAAAACTTAAGTCAATATTGGTTCTGTCATAGGTTCTGTCATAGGTTCTGTTATTGGTTCTGCTATTTCAATAATAAACACTACAGATGTCTTGTTGCCGGCCGCATCAGTTACCACTAATGTATGTGTTCCCTCAGCACTAACAACTGTTCCTGTTTTCACTGCTACTCCATCCAATGTTGCTTTTCCTTCATTAAAAGAGATCTTCACATCTTGGCTGTAGCTTTCGTTATTACTTACTCCGCTAACCACTGGTGCTGTTTTATCAATTGTAAACACAACTGTTCTCTTATTACCGACAGCATCAGCTATCGTAACTCTGTGTTTTCCTTCTGAAGTAACAGCTTTTCCTGTTTTCACACGATTTCCATCTAACCAGGCTGTTCCTTCTTTAAAGGTGATGGTAACATCCTTGTTGTAGAATGCGTTATTACTTACTCCGCTCACTACTGGCGCTGTTCTATCAATCGTAAAAACAACAATTGTTTTGTTGCCGGCCGCATCAGTTAACACAACTCTGTGTGTTCCTTCTGAAGTAACAACCTTTCCTGTTTTTACTCGATTTCCATCTAACCAAGCTGTTCCTTCTTTAAAGGAGATGGTAACATCCTTGTTGTAAACTCGGTTATTACTTACTCCGCTAACCACTGGAGCCGTTCTGTCAAGCACAACAACCGTTTTAGCCTTACTGATATTTCCAGATTTATCTTTAGCAGTAAAAGATAATTTTATGCCAGCCTTTTGTTTCGGAATCTTGACCTTAAATGTTCCCTTGGAATCCGCAGGTTTTGCTGTATACCTTTTTGACCCAATCGCAACAGTGACTGTTGCTCCTTTTTCTGTTTTACCGGATACTTCAATTGTTTTGTCTGAAACAGTATAAACCGTTGGAACCGCAGGAGCTTTAATGTCAATATTATTGTAATATGGTGCGGCTAACTGATTAAAGCTTTTTTTCGAGGAAACGATCATTACTTTCGTCCTCGTCTTTACCTTACTGAACAATTCCCTTACCTCATTATTATGCATCCGGATACATCCGCCAGAGACATATTTTCCAATCGAACTTTCATTATTATTACCATGTATTGCGTACGGATATCCGCCATTCTCTTTTTTACTTAAACCCATCCAGCGGTTTCCTAATGGATTACGCGGATCGCCGCCAGCAATATGTTTTTTATAGTAAGGTCTGTTTACAATTTTTTCTCTTATGTAAAAAGTTCCTTCCGGGGTGAGTCTTGAAGTTCTTCCTGTTGCCACCCTGTATGTTTTTATTAATTTACCATTGTCGTAAAATGCGAGTTTATTAACCTTTTTGTTAATAATAATTAGTTGTTCCTTGGTGGTACTAGCCTCAGCCTCTTGGGCGTTGGGAAAAACTGAAAATCCCAAGCATAAAATAATAAATCCAATTAGAAAACGTTTAAACAAAAGTACATCCCCCTTGCAATTTCCATTTATTACTACAATACCATAATTAATGTTTTAATAGAAAAGATTAACTATATATATATTTCGGCAATTTATTACAAACTTCTCACATCATAATAAAACAAAATTCACCATAAAAAAATAGAATATCCATTGAATCATGGTGCCTGACACCACAACGACATCAATAACCCAAATAACGTCATTTCTCGGGAAATACCACCAATTATTTTGGGGTTGATGGTCATTGTTTACTTAATGTAGAAAAAATTGGATAAAATATGGATTTATTGTCTCTTTTTGTAGTAGGATATTAATAGTTTCAAATCATTCTAGGTTCATTGGAGGGCCGCAAGATGCTGACTACCGCCCAACAAAAAGTGAAGCAGGAGCTTGAAGAGCTGCAGATTAACGCCCTTGTCTATCACAACGAGAAAACTATTATTCCCCGTAAAAGCCATTCTCTTAAAAAGTGGATGTTTATGATCATCTCAATTCTCCTGTTGATTGTAGCCTGTTCTCTATTAATAAAAGGCTATTGGACTCACAAAGGTTTTGAGAAGGAAAAGATTAAGTACATACTAAGAGAAAATGGAACCATACAGTACTGGATAAAATCAAAATCTTATGATGTAGGAAAATGACAAAAGAGGTTGCCGGACTCACCCGGCAACCTCTTTCCTTTTATTCTACACTTTGAGTCAATTCTGCCATTTGACCTTCCTGAACCGTCGCCAACTGGCTCATTAATCGTTTTTGGTGTATTTTTTCTATAATAAAGAGACTCAGGTGAATAATTAAAACACCAAGGGTGAAATATTCGACCGCATAATCGATATAGTACCATGAAAGAGTTGCTGTGATATCGTATAAAGCATGAACAATAACTGTTAGCCAAAGGTTCCGGGTCCATAATAGGATCATTCCAAACATCAATCCCATATTTGCGAAGGTTACAATCGCCCCAATTCGGATCGCCCATGGCTGCTCCGTATCGAGCGTATGGTCTATGCCGAAAAGAATAGAGGTGATAAACAGCGCAGCCATTAGAAAAACATCTCTTTTGCCACTCTCCCAGCGCCGCGGAAACACTTTTTTAAATACCACAAGCAGTAGAATGATATAAGCTAGCCGCCAAACCTCTTCCAGGCCAGCCAATGTGTCGTTATATAGATCATATCCAATTGTATCTACCTTTTCAAAAATGGACCAGATTGGATCGTCCGGAAGCCCTGCATCCACTCCATCTTCCACATCAAAGGCTTGCGACTCCGTATAGTCTTGAACATATTGATCATAATCCTCATTAAAATCCTCAAATGTGATACTAGAGTACACATTAACAATCGTACTTCCAAAGAAGAAAATGAGAAAAGCACCAGTGAATTGCAGCATGATCTGGCGCGGGCTTTTCTGATGACCCTGCTGATTCCCAAGCCTCCGGTAAAGCTTCCAACCGATAAAAAAGGAGGACACCATGACGGCATCATATAAGGTGCTGGCCATAGAACTGTAACGAGTAAGATAAAGAAGAACCTCTGCCCCGATGGTTACAATGATCATTGCAAATAGCAGCTTTTTTGAAATCGGTTTTGTTAAATTCGTTATCATTCTCATCATTCCCTACCTGAAAAATTTGGCGGAGAAATCCCGTTTCCCCTTACCTGCCCAATATCTTTACTGCAATGATCCCGAACGCATTAAAAAAAAGCAGGAAAAAGAAACAAGCAATCGTCCACTTCCATTTTCTCGTCACGAAATGATCCCCTCTTTTTCAAAAAAATATATTAGTAATAATTTAACATATTGCTAGGTAAATATCACGAAAATAATGATTCCTAATTATTACCATAAATAATTTACCGATAGTCTTCTACTCCAAACGATCGAAACATATATTTAATAAAAATAAAAAGTTTGATAGAGTCCCAAAAACCAATCAAGCTTTTCCTTTTAAAATTTACAAAAGGATTTTTTTAATTTATACCCATTTATATAAAAATTTACAATTAATAATTACGAGATAGGAGAATGTTACTATGAGACGTCTTTTTTCGATCATTGTTTTAATCGTTTTGATTTTTATTCTATCAGCCACTAATCCTGAGCGCTCTGCCTATATCGACTGGGCCAATCACAAAACAATGGATAAATCTTCGAGTCTGATAGAAAAGGGATTATTATCTGTAGCTGGGAAATCCATTTTTGATGCGGGAACAACGAAGAAGGATTATTTTATTTTCTCGGTCTACAAAACCGATTTTTCCGAAGTAGGTCTGGGAAAAGTCACATCGATTGGCATCTTCAATAAATTCATTACAATCTCGAGTAAAGAATAATCGATAATCAAAAGCCGGTCTCTTTAGGGACTGGCTTATTTTTTTTAAAAGGCTGTGTTAAAGGACATTGTTGATTTAAAGCCTAAGTTGATTGGAGCGGAAGGCGCGAAGACTCCTGCGGGAGGACGGGGCAGGGGAGACCCCGCAGGCGCTTTGCGCCGAGGAGGCTCCCCGGACCGCCCGCGGAAAGCGAAGCGCCTGGAGCGGAAATCAACGGCCAAGTTTAACAAAGCCCTCAAAAAAGACCAAACATCAGCAAAAGCCCTTGTTTGGTCCTCTCTCATTTATTCGACTTTTTCTACTTGAAAAACGGGCACGCGAACAGATTCCCCGTTTTCGTCGGTAATATTCTCATAACTATTGAAAGTACCAATGACGGTATAATTCTCATAGATTGTGAAATCGGAATCTCCCTTTAATAACAAATACGTTTTCTCCCATAGTCCCGTGCTATTGTTATAGGTTTCCGATAAGGTTACCAAGGCCCCTCCATTTTGGACTGTATCTGCGAAAGCAGTGAAGCGAACCTTCTTCCCATAATAGTTGGCTATATCTGTGACTTGTATATCAACATAGTCTACCTTTATTCTAGAAAATTGATATTCCCCGCTGCCATCGGATTCGAAGTAAGCGAGCTCCCCTTCACCCTGTCCAACAGGATTATCTACAACCAATACTTGCTCTGATTCGAAAATTAGCTTATCCGCTTCCACATCGAGGATCTTTACCATCGAACCGCCATTGACTTCATAGGCTATATAATGATGCTTCCGTTCGGATGACTTTGCCTCAATATAAAGGACTGGATTGTCAGAAGTGCTGAAGTTACTATTAAAAGCCAACTTATTAATGGACGCTGCCCCTTCGATCGCCCCCTCGGTTACAACCATTGCTTCCTCTCCCGTAAGCTTGCCAAAATATATGCCGCCGTCCGTGGAAATTGCTGCAACAACGCTGTCTGCGCCCCATTTGTTTTTTGCATTTATAACGTTCGGAAACTCTTTTCCTGGATACAGACGTTTTAAAACGCGAATGGGTTCATATTTATCCCAAGCAAGATTGGCACTCGCAATTGATTCAGTCGTGTCCTTTAGTGGTTTTAATGCTTCATAGATCCTGATTGCATCCTCGTATTTATTAGCCTCTGTGAGATTCTCCGCTTTAACGATTAGATCAGAGGTTGTTTTTTCAATATAAGCAAATACATCGGCACCATTCATATTCGCTTCTAACTTTTTGATTGAATTTGCGGCTTCGGTGAATGCGCCATAATCCTTTTTATCGATCGCAGCCGTTACAATCCTTAACAAGTTCGAATCAAGGGTTTGCTCAAGCCAGCTAGAATCCAACGACAATATTCTTAGTGCACTAAACTGCCTGCTCCCCTCGTCAATAATCGATGAGACTGTGCCAGTTTCAACCATTTTATTTATCTTTGCCGCGTAATAGTTTTTGAATGAAGATTGGATCGCTTCTGTCTTAGCTGACAAACGACTGCCGTAATATTCTGCTGGAATCTTATTGAGGACGGTAAATATCTCCTCCTCCTCAGAAATGTCATTAGCCGTTTCATTCATTAATTTATCAAGATTTTCCTTTTTAATCGTGGAAAAATAACCCTTCATATCCGTATCTAACTTCGTCAACGCCACCATTTCCCCGTACATATCCTTTTGAACATTGGTGCCTGACACCCACTTTTTCTCGCTTTCCTTCCAACGGTCGTATATTTTAATGAGGTTGTCGAGGTCATTTCCTTCATTATAATCAGCCGCTTTTTCATCTAGATCTTCCATGACTTCACGTATCGGAGACAGAATGGATAGCATGAAATTGATGTCTTTGTTATGGTCAGTGACAGAAACATTTAGCTTTGCGGCATGGAACTTTTCCTCTGCAGCGACTAATTCACCTGACTTAAATAATTTTACTGCTTCATTGTAGGTGTCAATTTTTTCATGTGCCAAAACGATTTTTGCGCTAACCAGCCCAAGCAAGATAACCAGCATTAACAAGAAAAAATTCCTGGACATATTCACTTTTCGATAAACGGTAAATTTAAACATATTGAGTAAGATCCTTTCTACGATACGAACTGCTTGAAATCAGGATCGTAATGATACTTCACCATAACTAAACGCTTGGTTTTTTCCTCTAGACTGCCCCAATCAACTTCCGGGTTGGAATAGATTATACTGCACAGTCGCAAGAACCGGTCCTTTGGGAAATATTCAAGGAATTCCTCGATGAACTCTGAAAATTCTAGGATGTACAGTTTCATTCGTAACGCTGAGCCGGCCACAGAAATGAGTGAATCCATTCCAAAATCGCTGACAATGGCCTCACGATACTTAATAAAGTAGGCAATACACTTTTTCGTAAAAAGCGTCCGATTAATTTTTAACACCTCAAGCGCATATTTTACAAAATTCGAATCATAGGATGAAGGAATAAGGGGTTCTAGTTCAAGCTCCATATCACTTCTTAGAACGATTTCATTTAAGACCATGATACGGCGGATTTTCACCCGATCACTCGCAATAAAATCGCCAATATCGCGGAGCTTTTCATATGCTGGGGCCAGTCTCTCAGCATGAACATCCTCTTTGGCAAGTTCACTGTCATATTGAATACCTGCGGCAATTTTTCTAAGGTCGATTCGAAGTAGTTTTTTCAGTTGCATGAAATACTCACTTTTAATGAAGATGGAGGTAAGAATGACATATCCAATTACAAACACTACCCCGGCAATTAACGAGTAATATAACATTTTTACCGTTGGAGCAGCCAAAATACCTACACAAACAAACATTAAGATCCATATCGCTTCCGTAAATAAACGGTTTTTAAAAATCGACTTCACGAGCGTTTCAATTTCGATAAAATCCGAACCGCAATTCTGGCATTTTTCATCCCCTAAAACGGAATAACGGTTGCATTTTTTACACATCTTTACCTTTTGAAATCGATATTTCGTTCTTTTTTTCTTGGAGAGCTGGACGGCCTGTTTAGCCAATCGAATCACCTTCATTCAGCATGATAACTAATTCATCATCAATACCTTCAAAATCACCGCTATTTCGCTTATTTTCCATTAATTTATAGGTTTTCCAACAAAGGATTAAAACTAGAAGACTAGTAAATACCAAACCGTACATTTTACTTCCCCTTTTGAGATTATTTTTTTATGAAAACTAATTATCCATTAATAATCCCAGATGTTTTCCAGTAAATACATTATCTTATATTATAATAGTAGAATTATAATATATCTAGGGAATAATTGTTTGGGTGTATATTAGGAACAGTGGTAGAATAGTAGTACAATGCAAAAAATGTAATTATTACCCGAAATAGGAAAAATGCAGTGGGGGTTGCACACAGATGTTAAGAAAATGTATCAGCAGTTTAATCGTAGTTGCGTGTCTAATCTGGAATATGTCCTTATATAATGTACACGCTGCAAGTCCGTTAAATTCCACTTCTCGAATTGAGGGAATGCTTGTCGTTGATGTGAGTAATTCCATGAAGAGCAGCGACCCGAAGAATATCAGTAACGAAGCGATGAAGATGTTCATTGATATGGCCTCCTTTAACGGCGATAAAATTGGTGCCATCGCTTACGCTGACGAAGTCATGCGTGAAAAAGCGCTTGTCAAAATCAAGTCAGAACAGGATAAGAAGGACCTAAAGTCGTTCATCGACTCCGTTCAAAAATATATGTACACCGATTTATCAACTGGGGTTAAGGAAGCCGTCAACGTATTAGATAGTAGTCATGAGCAAGGTTACTACCCATTGATCGTGCTGCTTGCCGATGGGAATAACGAACTAGACCCAAAGAAGTCCAAAACCGAAAAGCAAGCGGAAAAAGACCTAAACCAAGCAGTCGCCGCCGCTAAAGCTAAAGGATACCCAATCTACACGATTGGCTTAAACGCTAATGGCAAGCTAAATAAACAGGTTCTCACAAACGTGGCCAAGAGCACGAATGGGGAATTCTTTGAAGCAAGTTCTGCCGATAAATTGCCAGGCATCCTAAGTGAAATTTTTGCCAACCATTTAAAATTAAAAATCGTTCCTATTAACCAAATAGTAGGTAATGGTGATTATCAAGATATCAAAATAAATGTTCCCAATGACAATGTATTAGAAGCCAACATTTCATTAATGTCCAACCATCCAGTAGAGGTTAAGCTCGTTGATCCTTCAGGGAAAGAGCTCGCCATCCCTTCAGACCAAGTCCTACTTTCAAAATCAAAGACCTACTCTATGGTCAAACTGCTGAAACCAGTTCAGGGAGATTGGACACTGAAGGTTAAAGGGGTAGCAAAGGACAAAATCGATATCAACCTTGTTTTCAATTATGATTTACAGTTGAAGCTAGATAAACTTGCTAAGCAAAGTTACAAGGCGGGCGAAACAGTTAAGATCCATTCCTTTTTTGAAGATAATGGTACACCTATCGCTGATAAAAGCATTTATCAATCAATGAAATCGACTCTATATGTGAAAGATCTCGATCAAGGGAAAACCGAGGAAGTAAGCTTATCAGTTGATGACCAAGGCTTTTCGGGTCAATTTAAGTTAGGAAACTCAAGCAGTTATGAAGTATTGGTAAAAGCGGAAGATAATAGCTTTTTCCGTGAAACGCAGCCGCAAAAAATAACGGTGCAAAAAACAGCGAAAACACCAGCAGCTGCCAAGCCTGCAAACACAGAAGATGAAAAGCCGTTTCCATGGCTTTATGTCATTGCCTGTGTGATTGGTGCACTCCTTCTCGCCGTACTTGCTTACTTCCTGTTAAGGAAAAAGCAAGGTTTTAGTGGTCAAATGGTGGTAGAAGTAAAAGATGAGGATACCGGTGAACGCTCGAATCCACAATACAAGCCATTAAAAGGCTTTAAAGGGAAAATCCAGTTACATCAACTGCTCGGACTGCAACCTGAATTCACTGAAACCAATCAAATTATCTTCAAGCCGCATGCCGGTGATTCGCTCCTGCTGATCAACAACTCGGACTGTACGATTGAAAAAAGCGGCCGGGCAATCGATGCCAAGAAAGGTCAGCAGATCAAACGAAATGACCGTCTTCGCATTGTGTTAAAGAAGGTAAATAAGTCCATTTATATTGAATATATAAGCTAAGCGGTTTTCGGTGTCAGGCACCGAAAAAGGAATCCTAATCAATTTATTTTTCGTCTATATATATTAGTAGTTCACAGCTAGGGAGGAATAGTTGCATGAAAGCAAGTGTTAAAGAGCATATATCACAGTTGGAAGTCGCCCATGGCGGCGGGATTATATCAGAGAAGATCCGCGTTGATACGATTGACAATCCGATGCTTGTCATTGGACTTGGCGGTACAGGGATTGATGCCCTATTACGACTCAAGTACCAAGTTAACCGTCGTTTTAAACTTCCAGAAGATCCTTTATCAAAAAAGAAGAAAGATAAACCAAGTAACATTGAGTTTTTAGCATTTGAAACGAATGAGCATGATCGTAATAAAAAATATAATGGGATTGGCCTTGACCCTCATAAAGAATTCGTCCTGCTTTCCAACCCAGAAATCGGCAGCGTTCTTTCAAATCGCAGCACGATTGAACCTTATATCAAAGACTGGTTATCACCCGAATTGTCAATAACGGATGGAATCAGCGGGGCTTCAGGCGTACGCCAAGCGGGCAGACTGCTCATGTTTACAAAAATCAATCAGGTTGTAACGATCATCCAAAACAAAATGGATGCCGTACTTGAAGGGTCTGGAAAACGATTATACGTCTTCCTGCTTACCGGACTTTCTGGTGGGACTGGCAGTGGCTGTTACTTAGATATAGCCTACATTATTAGAGGAATCATGGATAAAAAATTTGGGGCAAAAGGTGTCGACCGTTTGAGCATCCTTGGCTACCTTTTCACACCTGACGTGAATCTATCAAAAAAAGGAATCAACCACCATACGGCTGAATACATCCAGAAAAACGGCTATGCTGCCTTAAAAGAACTCGACTACTGGATGAACTGTGATGAAAGAAATGAACGTTTTATTCAGAAGTACGGCAATTTATTAACCGTGAACTCACAAGTGCCGCCGTTTAATCTATGCCATTTAATATCAGGTACGAATACTGAAGGAAAATGGCTTGAGAATGCCTACGATTACTGCATGAATGTAACAGCTGAAAATATTACTAACTTTATGGCTAGTGAAGATAAAGGATCAGGCGAAGAATTTGCCATCCATGACTATATCAGCAATATCAGATCCAATATTGCCGGCATGCATAAGCCATATCCAGCCAACTATCAATACAACATTATCGGCGCTTCCATGGCAGAAATTCCACTGGAAGAAATGACAACCTACATCGCCTACAAGCTGTTTGAAAAAATGGATAATATGTTTGAAGCAGGTCCTGAGCAATCAGATGTGGAGCAATTTGCTGAAAAACTGCGGATTGACCCTGATTCCGTCCACCAACGCTTTAATGAACGTGTACCAGAACCGCTTTCAGGCTATGAGAATAGTGACCGTTTCTCCTACAACAATGTCATCAAAACATCGGTAACCAATATCAATGATGAATTAGACAGAGAGTTTCTTTTAAAAGCAAAAGATCAGTATCGTAAATGCAAAAAGCAGCATCCAGGCGAAATCATGGAAGAATTCCGCCGGCAAATTGAGAAAATGTTTTTAAATTCCAAAAAAGGCCCTATCTACGCATCACGTTTAATCTACCAGAAGGACGGGTTTTGCTTATTAACGACCCTGCAAACCTATGTAGAAAGCTTACGCGAACGTCTAGAACGTATGCCTAAAGCCATTCAATCGGCTGAGGAGTATACCTACAATAAACTTGAAGATGCGAGAAGTGCATTTATATCTAAGGAAAAGAAAAAGAATGCCTATATCGAGTCCAAGTTGAATGAGTATGATCTTCGCGCCGAAAAAGAACGAATGGAAGAAATGATTGAATTCTATGAAGATCTATATAAGCTAATCAATAGTCAAAACAACAAGATTTATGTGGTCTATAAAGAAATCCTCAATGCACTTAGAGGGATATTTGAACAGAACGCCAATATTCTTGTGAATGGTGAGGAAGTCAAACAACAAGATAATGTCACCTATTACTGGCATTTAGTCAGTGTACCGGATGTGGCCCGTGAAATTGAGAGCATGTTCAATTCAAAGGATGGAGAACAACTTGTCCAGCAATGGTCAGAAATGCTCCTCGAAAAGTCATCCTATTGGGTCAATGAATCAGATATCGATATCGTAGGTACCGTTTCAGAATTCCTAAGCGACCAGTTTGGCGAGTTGATTACGAAATCAATGGAAGACTTTTTAAGGCTTAAACACGGCGAAGATATGCCAATTGATCGAATCATCCAAGACAAAATTGCTGCACGACTTGATGGTGATGCAACACCGGTGTTCCATTTAGATAACGGTCGTGGTGCACTTCATTTCCCAGAATGGGGATTTGTATCCGTTCCAGTAAAGGCTCCTAATATTTTAAAAGGAGTTAAGGAATACCAAAAGCATTCGATTAGTGAATCTCATTTCACCATTAAAGAGAGTGAACTGAAGAATCGGATCTTCTGGTTAAACACAAAAAATGGTATTCCACTGTTCTCGTACTCCCCACTCTCCATTTATGAGGAGTCCTATGAAAAAACGATTTTAGAAAGAGAAGGCGCTGGCCGCCACCTTGTCCAAACAGATAAAGAAAACTGGGCCTACCTCCCTTCACCGATTCCTGAAGAATCATGGGGAGATACGTACCGCAACAAGCGCGTACAGCAATACAATGCCAGCATCCGTTCTATGTTTGAACAAGCGATGGAATTTAAAGTCATTACGGAGAAAAATTCCGATCACAGTACTAGTGCTCGCTATGAATGTCATTTTACAAAAGAGATGAACATTTCGGACTTATTTGCTCAGTACGATATAGATCCAAAACAGTTAAACAAAGCAACCCTTGGCAGCCTGAAGCAAATCCTTCGACAGCTTAAAGACATGTTTAACGGCGGCATGGAGTCCGACAGTGTGAGTGATATCTTCGACAGCACCAACTTGGAATTGGCAAAAGAAAATCTCATCCGTACACCTAAACTCATCGAAAAAGTAAAACTAGAAGTTAGAAAGTATCACTTAATCAAAGAGAAAATCTCTGAGATTGAGCAATATATTGCCTCACAAGAGGAAAAAGAGGTTTCTTTAACTCAATTCATTCAAGCCGTTTATACAAAAACGATACGAAAACGCGGCGCCTTATACGTGTACGATAAAGAGATTGAAGAAGATGCATGGGAACCATTTGTGAATTTAATGAAGACAACGAAGTTTGTTGATTATGAACTCTATCATGCTTTTAAAGCATTGAGCCAAAAGAAAATGGATCAACTGCAAAAGAAATCAGATCGTCGCAGCAATGACATGATAAACCAAGAAAACACGAACGAACTTGTTACTGCTTTAGAGGAAATGGCTGCAACTTATTCAAGGGAAAAAGAAGCCCTTGATTACGATTACCAGGATTTAGTCAATGGCGAAGAAATATACAGTTTCTATAAAGAAATGATGCTCAAGGTTAATGACATGCTCCGTCAATTAAACTCTTAAGAAAAGCGGAAGTGCCCGTCTAGCGGCGTATCGTTCAAAGACTTATTACACATTTACTATTTAGGCCACTTGCAGCTTTTGCATGTGGCCGCCTCTAATCACACCCATTTTTTTATAAATAGGGGAATGTTTTCAACGGGGGGAAACAGCTTTGAAAGAACTCTTACAAAAATACGCAAACACCTTTTCAAACCAGCTGGAAAAAATGACATTAGAGGAAAACGAGCAGCGCAGTGTAAACCATCCCATTGTCTTTTTATTTCTAGGGGATTCAGTCAAGGAAGCCATGACATCCATCATGAGTATTAATGAAGAAAAATGGCATAACAGCACGGGTGTGTTATATTTCCATGCCTATCAAACCAATACCATCAGCCACGATAACGTGTTATCCATTCAACTTCCAGGCAATAAGTTTGATCCCAAAACCATTCGCAGAAGCATTTACGAGGCCTTTTATCAGGATGAGAATTTGCTGATTGAACTAAATAAAACCTTCCGTAAACTTTCGTCAAAAATTGCTGAGTATGGAAAGGTCTATTCCTCACTAGTTAAACTAAACCTATGTGTGGTGACGGCCGTCGATGACCCTGCAAATATCCTGATTCAAGAATTTACTTTGCTGTTAAAAAGTATTTTACAAGAGTCTTTTCGACAAGTGGAAGTAGATTTGTATGGATTAATAAAGGAAAAGCAGGATGGTGAAAATTTTGCTCTCTCCACTTCACTGGGGATTAGTTTTTTTAATGAGTTAAATCAGTTTCAACACGATAAATACACCTTTGAAAAAGAACTTCAGTTGGAAGAAGATCTGCGGCTGCCAGTCGTTCACCCTCCTTCCCCACTCTTTGATATGGTGTATTTGTTAAGCGATAAAAATGAAGATGGCTTAATTTCAAGTGATGCCGGGAAGCAAAACTACGAAATTATTAGCAATCTAAATCTCTTAAAAAACCGAAAAATGATTACAGATTATCATGAAAAGATGGACAGCTATAATCATCAGGACTTTAAACGTAGTTTCAGAGGAAACTCCGAGGAACCAGTATTCGCCTCAGCTGGCTTTTCCAAGGTGAACCGCCCCAATAAAGCGATTGCGCTTCATGCGGCTAGCCATTTTTTCCATGAACTGCTGACATCATTAAAAGCAGCCAGCTCCGAGAAACGCGAAAATGTACTCGGCTTATTTGAGTTGACGGAGGCTTCTTTCCAGAAATATTATCATGACATCATTCCTTCGGACGAAAAGCTCGTGGATATGAATGACATGATGGGAGTGTCCAATTCCTATCAAACGGTAAAAAGAATGTCTGTCAAGGAGGCAGAAGAGCATCTGTATGAAGGTGGTACGGAACGCTTTTTCCATACTAACTTTAAAGAGCCGGTCAGTGAGCATTTACAAACCATGAACTTGAAAGCACATATTGAGCGATGCCTCCATGAAAACGTGATTAATAATGAAAAATACGGGTTATATTGCGCCTATTTATGGACCTCTGATTCTACAGGCCCGAATATTAGCATACTGGATGAAATTCATAAAATGATTCGTGAAGCCAAAAATGAACGAGCAGAAGCTGAAGCACGGCTCGAGCAGCTCTATCATCGAATCGTGGATAGCTGTGATTTTAAAAAAAGCTATCTCCCATTTTCAGACAAGAAAAACCTAACTAGCTTTTTACAGTATTTTTTTGAAGAAGCTTACGGTTTAAAGTATCAAATGGTCAAACTTGAGGTAAAGCAAGCCATCTTAAAGCAATATCTTGAAGTATTACAAGAAAACCACCAGTATCTGCGCGCGAAAATAGAGATTGTCGATCAGGTGGAATCTTTATTGAAACAAGCAGCTGCGGAGAGTCTGTATGATTCGGATGAGTATTTAGATAAAAATATCGCTGAATATTATGGACAAATGATTAGCAGCGTAACAGCAAAGCTAAAGGAAAAACGCGGTCCTCATTTCTTTTCTGATGAGCGCTTTTTTGGAAACCTGCTATCATTCCTTGAAAACGGAGCGACCGACCTGATCGAAAGATTGCTGTTTGTCTGTAATCGTGAGGTATTGACCCAAGAGGATTTCCAGCGCAGCTTTGAAGATGAACTGTTAGAACGGGCGAATGTTATGACGCACTATGATAATCAAGACGTTCTAACCAAAGAGGATTTGTTCAAGCAATTAAACACGCGCTTAAGCGAAAATTCATCGATTCATATTGAAGTTTTTAACTACAAACAGGAACACCGCTATGAAGAAAAATACTTCTTCGGTGACTTTCACAGCAAATTCATGAAGTTCGCTTTAGAAAAAGAACAAGAAACACGCCATTTTAAGGTGGGCTGTGCCCATGAGAAGAATAGCAGCGGGATCGAAAAGCTTACCCTGATGGGCGGCTTTAAGCTAAGTGACTTAATGTACTACCAAAGAGGGGAAAGATACTACAAGGCCTACACAGAAAAAGGATACGAATTCCACTCCAAAGCGGAAACGCCCGCTTAGCAATGTACTAGAAAACCCAATTTATATTTTAAGGAGATTTGAACATGCCTGTTCGAAAATTTAGTATCCTGTTTTTTGTTTTTAGTATCATTTCCGGGCTTCTAGGTGCTATCCTTGGTGAATGGTTAATCGAGTCCTATTATGGCGTTTGGCCAAATATCCTTTTAATGGGCGCCTATTTTGGCCAGCTAGCCCTGATCGCAGGTCTCTTCTGCTTAGGTGCTGAGTTAATTAGTCCGATTATTAATGGACGCAGTTGGCGCTTGGAATACTCGGGCCTTTCTTGGAAGATGCTGGTACCTGCCACTCTCGTCATGCTATTTGCTGCCGGCCTTTTATTTCAATTCTTATATTCTCTTAATTTCTCAAATATCAAACCGCCAGACGATATCGTGATGGTCATGGATATTTCAGACAGCATGAATGAAACGGACCCTGGACACGAAAGCTTGAAGGCTGCCGGAAAGCTCATATCCAATATGAAGCCGACCCACCGTGCCTCCGTTATTTCTTTTAACGATGATGCTAATATTACAAAATCAATGTTTAACGTCAGTGATAAACAAGAACGCACCGATGCGATCGAGCAAATCAATCGTTTACAAGCTACAGGAAACACCGATATTGGCAACGCCTTGGACACAGCTATTCAAGAGATTGATGACCACAAAAAAAATGGACGAAAACCAATGGTCATTCTGTTCTCAGATGGTTATAGCGAACTTGACCTTGATGCAGTGGTAGAGCCATACCAGAATAAGGACATTGTCATAAATACGATTGGGATGAGCAAGATTGATAAAGGAGGAGCCCAATTACTTAAATTAATTGCATCAAGTACCGGTGGTTCCTTCTATGATGTAAAAAATGCCAATGAATTAACGAACGTATTTGAAAAAATTTACTTAGAAAACCAGGACCGTTTGCTTGTGACCCAAAGACACGGATTGTTTCAAGACAGCACCTATCTCGCCATTCTCCGAGTGGTCTTAATCACGTTAATCGGCGGATTGTTTGGTCTCGCGCTTGGAATAATTTTCGACAACCGTTATTTAGCGAAAAGCTATGCTATTACTGGGGTGTTTGCTGGACTATTAGCAGGATTGGTACTCGAACTTGGTTTGCAAGATAGCCTGCAGTCAGGATTTTCTTACCGCCTCGCTGCCGATATTCTCTTAACTGTGTTAACTGGTCTTGGAACGCTGATTATTCCGATTCGTGAAAAGTTTTCGGGCAGTGCGCCGCGTAACACCAGTGGGTCCAATTTTTCCGTAAAAAGAAATTCATCAAAAAGGGATCATTTTAAAAAGGGATTTTGATGGACGGCGTTCAGGAGCGGCTTGGACCTCTCCGTATCAATTAGAAAAGATGGTGGGTGATTTCTGGTGAACTGGGAAACCCTTGCTTCCCCTGACTATGAAATAAAGGATTTACGAAAGACAATAAGAGATTCAGAGGTTCACTTAACTTGGTTCTGGTCTAAAGATATCGACTTTGTCTATATTTATAAAGCGTCCTCAGACAATGTAAAACCGGTTAGCGAAATCAATGAGCAGGATTTGAAACTCTATACCCGCGAGGAATATAAAGCCAATCATGGATATGTTGGCAGACTGGATGCGATTGGCCGTTACGCCTATCGCATCTTTCCCTGCAAAAAATGTGACGGAAAGCTGGCTGTTTTTAGTCAGGAAAACGATAACAATCTCATTTATATAACGGGATCGAAGGCAAAGATTTATTTTTCAATTACCTATAAAAATAAATTCCTTCAGCCGAAAAAAAGAGTTCGCATGTCCATCATGACAGAAATCGTGCTTGATAAAGATCTGTTAGTTTATGTTAAAAAAACGGGCAGTCCTCCCATGTCCATTGAAGATGGAACCGTCTTCCCATTTATTCGTGACTTCCCACCTGGAAAAACGGAGCTGCTCGAAAAGGAAATAGGCAAGGATGAATATATTAGAATCTTTTTTAGTAATGGAAGGAAATCAGCTGAAATTTTTGAACTGATTCCACAATAAGGAGAGACCTTACATGTTTGGACTATTAAAACGAATGTTTGAAAAAAAGCAGCCAGAACCTACCAGACTGCCTTTTTATGATATTGTCTGCCCCTACTGCTTTTCAAAATTTCATCATGAAGATGTCGTCTTCCGTGCTGCACACTATCGTGATGATGATGAGCTATTTAACCTTCAGGAAGATCCTGAATTGAACGATTATCGGAAGAAATTTGGGCTTGCCGAAATTGATGAAATTGAGGCGATTGTTTATCCTTCGACGATTCCAGATGAAAATAAGATTTACTCCAACGGTGTACTTATGGGTGTTTCTGATAACTACGCGGTTGTGACGAGAAAGCGACTTTGCCCAGGGTGCCATAACGAACTTCCCGTTACAGCAGGTAAATATCCAAGTAATATTCTTTCCATTGTCGGTGCCACTTCCGTCGGGAAATCTGTTTATATTACGTCTCTCATTCATACCTTGCAGCATGTAACAGCTAATAATTTTAATGCGGCATGTATTCCGCTTAATAACGCGATTAGCAGAAGATTCAGGGATGACTATGAAATTCCTTTATTTGAAAATGGAAATTTGCTTGATGCTACCGCTACGACAAAGCGTCAAGAACCCTTTATTTTCCAATTTGTGTTTAAAGATGAAGACAAAGCACCACTGACACTCGTATTTTTTGATGTAGCTGGTGAGGGTATGACTGAACAAGAATATCTTCAACTTCATGCTCCCCATATCAAAAATTCAGCGGGAATTTTATTCTTAGTCGACCCAATGCAAATTCGAGCAATCCGTCAGAAAATGCTTCATCAAATGGGTGAAAATCCGGGGGAGATAGTTGGACTTGCTCGTGAACCCCGCGAGGTTGTTGTCGCATTATTTGAGGATTTCATTTCCCAACAGGAAAACAACAAAACGAATATTCCGACTGCAGTCGTGCTGACAAAAAGTGATTTATTGTATACCCTAAGTTCCGACGAGGGTGAATATATTCGTTCTAATAGCAATGTGTTCCACAATGTTACACATAGTGAATACCTTAACCTGGATGAATACGAGAATATCAATGGAGAGATTAGAAGATTTCTATCAAAGGTAGATACTCCGTTCGTCGGTTCCATTGATGTTTTTTTTAACGAGGCTTCCTATTTTGCCGTGTCTGCCCTCGGAAGCAATCCAGTCGATCGACAAGTTAGTGGGATAATTAGTCCGATTCGTGTGGATGAACCGTTTATTTGGCTCATGTATAAGCTGGGCTATATAGAAGGGAGACATGTGCAGTGACCGGAAAGTTAATTCAACAACAAATGTATACCAGGGAACGGGGCGGAATATTCCTCTCAACGGACGGATATGATACCATTGCTATTTCCGAAGGCTTGGATAAGTCATTTGTGAAAAAATATTTACATCCCTTTTGCATTTATCAATCGCCAAAGGCTTTAACAACACGTGGCGAAAAGGACAGTTCCCTCTACCCCGAAACTGTTACACTATTTCAGCCGGAAACCGGTGACATGGTCATTGGTCAATCTGTATTTGTGCCTGCTGATTTTACGGGTCAGCGCAGCGCTTATTTCATGCATAACTATGTACTCCCGCCAAACCGAAAGGAAGAATGGATTAAACATCCTGAAAAGCTATTTCAAATAAATGACTTTCAGACTTCCTATAAAATCGAGCAAGGCCATGTTCTTTCGGAATTGGAAGAAACCGGATATGATGATATGGATGTTCTTGCCGAAAAAGATACTCTTTTGGGGAAATTAGGAATTCGCGAAGATCAGTTTAAACAACTATTATTTGCAGTCATGTCGTCCATTGCTGGGAAGAAAAAGGTGTTTATCTCATTAAATGTACCTTTGCAGGAATATTCGAAGGCTGCACTTCAACTGTTGGAGTTAATTTATCTTTATTTGCCCTATGCACACCGCCGCAAATTAGGCGCAATGACCTTTTCAAGTGAACCAGAGAGTAAAAACTATATCCATGTGATGTTTTATGAGCCAGGTACATTAAACATGAATGATCGTTCGATTGAAAAGCAATTCATTTTTGATTTTGCAAATGATAGGATTTCTGGCCTCAATATTACTGGTCAGAAGCATGAGTATCTGGACTTTGCACTCAACCATTTTTCCCAATCGAAGCGAATGGACGATTTCTTTGCGTTCGCAGAAACAGCGTTATCAGGCTTACCTGAGGAGCAGAAACTAGCGGTAGCGAGCTACTATCAGTTGACCTCCCTTTATCAAACACTTAATAGTCACGATGACGCCTTATATAAAGAAAATAAACTAGGATTTTTAAATAGTTTGCAGAAGTTTCTTCAGGTTAATAGTGATGAAAAACAGCCTTTGGTTGAGCTATTTTTAAAAATCCTAGCGATGGAAAAATATGCAGGCGATCCTGCAACAGCTCTAGATTACATTCACGCTGTAGTGTCCATCAATCAAATGGTACGAAGCGATGAGGCTCTCTCGTTCATACTAGAAACACTCAACTATTATCAAAATGCTCAACTTTTCCATAAGCTCTGGAAATTGGTTGAACAGGACAATCGCTCTTATAAAGCGATTTTGATGTTTATTAATGAGCATCCCAACTATGACAGGCTCCTTGAGATTTATCTGGATGAACGGTTCAATCGGATCATTCGAGTCGAAGAGATTCTGCGGGAGCTCAAATCAATGCTTAGCTCACCATACCTTTTATCTATCGAAAAGTTTAAATCGGTAGTGATTACTAAAATTGAAGCCTCGTTAAAACAGGAAAGTAATGCTTTCACCTCGGTTCTTGCCATCAAGGACTTTAAAGTGGATATGGCAGACAAGGATTTTCTCAATTTTAAACAAAAGATGTTTAGGAATTCAGTATGGGCGATGTTAGATAATATTCGTCCAAAAGAGCTGACAACTCAGGATATCATGACATTCGGTAAAATTTTCAACCAACCGATAAACCCGAGTGATATGAAGGATGGCAAGGCAAAAGATAATTATCTAATGACTGATGCCCTATACCAGGTGCTCAGCATGCCATCTCAGGCTAGTCCTAATCAGCTTAAATCGTTATCAAGATCGGGCCGGGAACTGGTGCGGGAGATTCTGCAGCAGCTATTACAGGTCAAGGTTTCCACCGAGCAGATTCCAGTTCTAAATATTGCATTTGGGTCAGAACATGGTGAAGTAGATTATGGGATGCTATTTAAACACTTAATCCAATACAGCGATGATAAAACGATGATGATTTTTATTAAGGATCATTCAAATTTAGTTGGAATTGACGTACCCTATCGAAGTGCATTACGAAGCTATTTAGTTTCCGATCCAAAATCAATTTGGCGGAATAAAAAGTACAATAAAGAATTGAAGTTAATTCGAAAGAGCAGCTTTAAGAACTTTTTGAAGGAAGTTGAAACAGAAACAGCAAGTCCTCTTGTCAAATTCTTTAAAAAGTATGGGGTAAAACTGTTAATTATTGTAGTCGTACTTGGCGGAGCAGGCGGTGCAGCTTGGTTTGGAGTGGACTTATATTCCAATAAACATTCTACAAAAAAGGTTGCATCGACACCGGCTGTGGAAAAGACGGTCAAGAAAGCAGAGAATGTTGTTTCTTTAGACCAATTTAAACAGTTATCTGAGGAAAAAGTAGACGGTGAGAACTTTAGTCTGCCTCTTGATGGAAAACAATTTGAAAAAATTGTTGGACAAGCCCAAGGGGTAAGCCTGACTGATCGACAAGAGGGGAATTTCCAGTTGGATCTGAAAACTGAAACGGAAGCCAGCCCCTTTGAAAATGGGCAACTTAAAGTAGGATTCTCGCTTGTTGGGACGGAGTACGATTTTGATCCAAGTGATAAAACGTATGAAGTCGTATTAGTTGCTAACAATAGTGAAACAGTAGAATCTTATCTGTGGGTATACTCTATTAAATCTGACATGAAGAATGAAACCCTGGAACCTCTCCCGCTTAATTACAACTCGGAGGTTATTACAGATGTACAATTAGCTACTAAAAAACTAACGCTAACACATGGTGAAAGTGAAGTAGCTTACGAATTCCCTTTTACAGACCCAATAAGTGACAGCCAAGAATAGCGCAAAAAAGAGCATTCCCATGGTGGGATGCTCCTTTTTTGTAGAAACCTTTATTGTTGATTTTGGGGAACTAGACATTGGACACACTTTTCTCTGTTTTTATCTAATTTTTGTCGCCAATAGCCCTCATTGGAGTTACTTTTCATTTTTTCACCAAGGTAAACTTATTATTTTCCAAAGAAAGATTGGACAATTCTGTCCCTGTAACGCTGATAACATCTTTGCTCTGCTTAACCTCAGTACCATAGTCACTCCATACCTGTTTCGTACTGCCACTTGCTTGGACCTCTAATGCAATAACTTCTGATATTCCTAATCCACCAGGTAATCCAAAAACTAGCAGACCCTTTTGTCCATTTTCTGATGTGGTGGTTAGGAAAGAATCAATATATGATGCTGGTTCTGGAGAATTACTGCCTTTATACTCAGGCGATTCCCCTACCTTCTTGCCTTGGGATAAAACAAAAACTTTCACCTTGCCTGATGAATCGTCTTGTTTCTGGGCAGCGGCAACTAAAGTATATTCATGACCTGCTACTTTGATGGAAGCATGTTTGATTGGATCCCAGCCAGAAACTACTTGTGTGAATTGACTTAAATCAACCTGATCTTTTTTCTCCACTGCCTTCACCTTTGGAATGTCCTTTTCCACAGCTGTTTCTTGCTTACTTTCGCTCGCTTGAATCGAGTTTTTTTCCGCTCCACCCTTTAAAAAGTTAATGGAAAAGATGACGATTATAAGTAAAACAGCTACAGCAATGCCTATAAACAATGAGCCGGATTTCCGCTTTTCTTTAGGGGGCACAGGCGCAGGTGTTACTAACTCTGGCTCCTCCCTATTGTTTTTCTCATGAATAGCTGATTCAAAAACGGTCTTTGAGGATTCACCTAGATTCACTAATCCCGGCTTGGGAATCGCTAATTTCCTTAGAATCCACCCTTGCAGTTCCTCGATGTTTTCAAAGCTTATCCCCTCAAAATGCGATTCAGCAAGGGAAGAATGATTTTTTAATATGGATAGCACTTGTTTGAGGTCATCCTGAATGGTTATTTTACTATCTGGTTGAAAAACGGTTCTCTCACCTGCGCCATATAAGATAATCTCGCCATTCTCTTTTATCCAGATATTAAATCGATTGATCTTACCATGAAGAATTCCATGTTTGTGCAAATATACGACAGCATCGACGAACTGATCAATTTGTTTCCCGGTAAGCATCTGCTCTTTTTCTAAAAAGTTTCCTTCGTTTCCTTCCATCACAACAAAGGGCTTACGCTCCCATACATCTAGCACCTTCACTGTTGGAAGGTGCTTATAATTGGTAATCTTCGCCTCGTACTCACGATACAACTGATTCCACTCATCACGAAGCGGCAACTGATGGATCAAGCGAAGGATTCCTGATTCTCCGTCCTTTGGATCTTCCACTTGATAAACGGTTAATTGCTCACCAGTATATAGTTCTTTAATGATCTTGAATTGGTTAATGTCAGCCATTTTCACAGCTCCCTGGACATACTTATACTCGAAGGAACCTACTTCCCACTTGGGGTTTTGCTTCCTTAATAGCTATTTTTAAGCCTAAACTTGAACTCAACCCGCCTCGACTGTGCACGGTCCACCTTGCCTTTGACGATCTTCAACTGGCTCTCAGACCGTCCGTTGGCGGTAATATTTTTTGTTACCTGATTCTTATATGGAAAATCTCCGAATTCATCACTTAAAATGTATTTCACGACACTGAAGGCCCTGCGCTGGGATAGATCGAGGTTATACATATAGTCGCCTTTATCATCGGTATGCCCTTCGACCACGACTTCAGCAATACTGTCGTTATACTTTCCGTAAAGTGTCTTAAAATAAATGGGGATAAACTTATCCAGCTGTTTTTTAAATTCTGGCTTAATAACATCCTTGCCCTTTTCAAATAACAAGTCATCCTTAAACTTAATTGCACCCGTATCTTTATCGATCAAAATTTCCATATGCTGCTTTTTAAATTCCTTGTCTAAATCTTTGACGATATCCTTTTGAATGTAGGATAACGCCTCAATCTGCTTTTCTTTTTCAGCAATTTGCTTTGCTTGTTTTTTGATTTCCGTCTGGCTTTCCATCGCTTTTGCCTGCATCGCTTTGCTTTCCTTATTAATACTAATGATGATCGCGACAAAGATAATTAAGACAACTAAAAGGATGGTTGATAACAAATCTGTAAACGTGGGCCAGAAATCCGATTCTCCGGAACCGTCATTGATTAGTCGTTTATATTTTTCCTTCATGCTCAGACCCTTTTCCTATTTTGATAGATTAACTGCATATTGTTTTTCGTTCATTTTTTCTGAAAAAGTCTCTAGACTTTTCATTAAATCATTCAAAGTGGACTCAAGGGAGTTTAAGGCTTCAGGTGTCTCCTTAGCCCCTTTGGAAAAGCTTTGGTCCAGTTTACCGATGAGATCATTTGTATTTTTAATATTATTGCTTAGGGCGTTTAGGCTCGTTTCTAAAGATTGATTAGATGACTCTTGAATGCTCATATAATTTCCCATACTCGTCACGGCATCTTTAAATAAGTCTTTGACTTCTCCGTTTTCTGAATTCGTCTCTTTCAGCTGCTTCAATAGACCTGCCTGCTCTTTTTTAATTTGTTTATAGATCGATTCAGTCAGTTGCTTATGCATATCTACTTGTGATTCATTTTGAGTTACAATTTGAGAAATTTGAGAAGTTGTACCTTCGAAAAAGTTGGTCATTTCTTTGTAAGTTTGTTGGATCTCCTGTTGTGAACTATCCACTAACGATTTATATGAATTGTGTAAGTTATAATTGTTTTTCATAAAACCATCAATCACATTGTTTTGGTTCGCGACAAACGACTTAATGTCATGGGCTGTATTTTCAAACGTCATCTTAATTTCGTTATTAAGATTGTGCTGATTATTAAAATAAGTAAACATTCTCTCAAAATCATCATGAATTAACGCGGTCTTTTGATTAAACAATTCAGTAATGGCCATCATGTCTTTAAATAAACCACTAACTGCCACCGTGTTTTGCTGAAAATTATTATTAAATTGTTTTAAATTATCAGTAGCTGTTTTAAATTCCTTCGAAAAGAGGGCGACCTCCAGGAAGGCATTTCCCATATTGTGAACGGCTTCTTTAACTCCACCAATGGCCTCGACCACATAATAGTCAGACGTCTTTTGATCCTTTTGGTGAATAAAGTTTTCAACTTTCAACATAACTTGCAATAGTAATTGTTCCGAGTTTCTTACCTTTGAATGAAGATTGATCGCGATGGAAAATAGAATTCCACCGATACTAGTGAAAAAGGCAGTATGGACGCCGCCTAACACCTTTAAGATGGATTTATCAATATCACTTGGGTTAAGGGCAGCTAGCGTTATCACGAGGCCTGTAAAGGTACCGAGGACCCCGACGAGTATGGAAATCGATGCAAACGTATGAATCAGTTTCATTCGTTTGACAATACTTGTTTTATTATCAATATGATATTCAGACATAAACACCTCAATAAACGATGGAATATTGAGCTGTGTCTTTGTTCTTTCTTTTTTATCATTAAATGCTCGCCATATCGTTGCAGCAAGTTGATTATTTTCTGGATTTTTCGAAAGATCTTCATCCTGTTTATTTAAAAATGTAAAGATGGTGTTATTACTTCTTATTGAGAAATTGGCAATCATGCCAAGAACAATTAAAACAGCTAGTACAAGAAACTCATTTGCACCAAGCTTGGTGGCCCCTCCACTTAAATAATAGATTAATAGTAAAAAAGTCGGTAAAAACATTAAAAGAGGTAATAAAAATCGATTCATTCTATTTGTCCCTTTCCTATATATGTAAGTAATTTGTCAATTTGTCTAGAATTCCATCTTTAATTGTAACAAAGAAAAGTAATTTTTAGGGAAAAATAAAAATTTTTGTCGATGGAAACTACTGGTGAGGGGTTATTTTTAAGTCATAAGGTTTATAAGTGGTTTAGATTTTCTAAATAGAAGAGATTGGTAAATTTCGAGGCTTTTTAATTAAGGCTTTGTTGTGTATATTTTAGTGGAAATTCTTAAAAGAAGACAAAAAAGACAACCTTTTTCAAGTTGTCCTTTTCGTGCCTGGCAACGTCCTACTCTCACAGGGACGCGTGTCCCAACTACCATCGGCGCTGAGAAGCTTAACTTCCGTGTTCGGTATGGGAACGGGTGTGACCTTCTCGCCATTGCTGCCAGACTATTTAATTGAGGAATCATTCCCTCAAAACTAGATAATACAGAAGAAGTTTGTAAAACGAGTGTGCCTTATAAAATTGGTTAAGT